>VAWV01000157.1 GCA_005883295.1 Actinomycetota bacterium | reverse complement strand
CCGCGGGCGATCGCCACCTTCTCGTCGGTGGTGTAGCCGTCGAAGCGGATGACCTCCATCCGGTCGAGCAGCGGCGCCGGGATCGTGTCGGCGATGTTCCCGGTCGCGATGAACACGACCTTCGACAGGTCGAGCTCGACATCGAGGTAGTGGTCGCGGAACGAGTGGTTCTGCGCGGGGTCGAGGACCTCGAGCAGCGCCGCCGACGGATCGCCGCGCCAGTCGGCGCCGACCTTGTCGACCTCGTCCAGCAGGATCACCGGGTTCATCGTGCCCGCGTCGCGAAGCGCGCGGACGAGCCGGCCCGGCAGCGCGCCGACGTACGTCCGCCTGTGCCCGCGGATCTCCGCCTCGTCGCGGATGCCGCCGAGCGACATCCGCACGAACTCGCGGCCCAGCGAGCGCGCGATCGACTCGCCGATCGAGGTCTTGCCCGTGCCGGGCGGTCCGATGAGGGTGAGGATCGCGCCGGAGCGCCTGTCCTCGGCGATGCCGCGCTCCTGGCGCAGCTTGCGCACCGCGATGTACTCCACGATCCGATCCTTCACGTCCTCGAGGCCGGCGTGGTCGGCGTTTAGCACCTCGCGCGTGTGCTCGGGGTCGAGCCTCTCCTCGGAGGTCTTCGACCACGGCACGGCGATCAGCCAGTCGAGGTAGGTGCGGATCACCGACGTCTCGGGCGACTGCTCACCCATGCGCTCGAGGCGGCCGAGCTCCTTCTCCGCCTGCTCGCGCACGGCGTCGGGCATCCCCGCCTCCTCGATCTTCTGGCGGTACTCCTCGACCACGGACGCCTCGTCCTCGCCGAGCTCCTTGCGGATCGACTCCATCTGCTTGCGCAGGAAGTACTCGCGCTGCTGCTTCTCGGCACCGCTCTGCACGTCGTCGCGGATCCGCTGGCGGACCTGCAACTCGGAGAGACGCTCGCGCTGGAACCTCAGGGCTAGCTCGAGCCGCTCGGTCACGTCGACCGCCTCGAGCAGCTGCACCTTCTGCTCGAAGGTGAGCTCGGGTGAGTAGCCCGACGTGTCGGCCAGCGTGCCCGGCTCGCTTATCGAGCGCACGAACTGGGCCACGCGCCCGTCGTCGCCGCGGAGCTCGAGGATCTCCTCGACCACCGCGCGGTACTCGCGCTCGAGCTCCCGGGTGCGGCCGTCGACCGGGACCGCGTCGGGGTGCGGCTCCACGTCCACGCGCAGCTCGCCGTCGGACCCCGTCTGCGCGGCCCCCACCACGCCGCGATGGAGCCCACGGAGCGCGATGGCCCGGGCGCCGCCGGGCAGCCGGATGTGGTCGATCACCTCCGCGACGGTCCCGACCTTGGCGAAGTCGGTCTCGTGGCGGGGGATCAGCAGCACACGCTCGTCCGTGCCCACGTCCACGACCAGCGTGAGGTCCATGTGGGGGAAGACGACGTTGTCGTCGAGCGGAATGAGGCGCAGGGTCTCCATGCTTTACCTTTGTCTAGGAACTTACGGATCGTAAGTATAGAGGGCCGGCGAACCCGCATCCGGCGGCGGAAGGCCGCTGTTGCTACGGAATCGTGGTGCGGGCGTCGCCGCCGCCCAGCCCGCCGCCCGGCGCCTCGTCACTGGCGCCCAGCGGGGCAGGCTGGCGGCCCTCGCCGCGCTCGGCGAGGTCGCGCGGGAGCGGTTCCGCAGCGGGGCTCTCCGGCAGGACCAGCTCGTTCTCCACGCGCTTCACACCGGGCACCGACAGGGCCCGGCGCTGGAGCTCGCGGACGTCGTCCGGGCTCTTCACCCGGCCACTCAACCGCACCACGCCGTCCGCCTCGCTGACGCGCACGGAGCCCTTCGGCGCGTACCCCTCGCGGAAGATCTGGGACTCGACCTTGCGCGTGAGCGTGGCCTCGTCGGCCTGCGTCGACGACGGGGCGGGCGCGGCGCTGGCGCCGTTGCCGCCGCGCGCGGCCCTGCGGCGCGGCGTGGCGCGCCGCGACGAGCTGCGGGTCCTGCGCTGGCTCGCCGGCGTGTCGGTCCGGCTTGGCGCGGGGGTCTTGGGGAGGTGCAGAAGGTTCTCGACCCGCTTGACCTCCGGGATCGAGGCCGCCTTCGTCTCGATGCGCTTGATCAGAGCGGGAGTCCTGCCCTCACCCCGCACCCAGACCACGCCGCCGGCGGCGTTCACGTCGATCTTCCCCTTGGCCACGCCGCGGATGCGGAAGATCTCGGATTCAACCTTGCGGGTGAGGGTGGTGTCGTCCATGCCCGGCTTGGGCGGCCGCGGCCGCCGCGGCCGCGTCCTCGCAGCCGGTTCGGGGCTCCCGGCCAGGCCGACCAGGCGGCCAGCCCCGGCGGCGAGGTCGAGGGTCCTGCGTGCCGCCTCGAGTCCGAGACGCGCGGGGAGGGTGATGAGCGATGTGACGGTCAATGTCCTCCTTCCGTCGGTTTAGATCCGGCAGGCCTTCGTCTCGGCTGCCCTGGCCTTCCTCAGCTGCGCGCGCTTGCCGGCGAGCTCACTGCTAAGGCGCCGTCGCGTGCTCGAGCTCGTGGTGCTCTTGAGCCGCCTCTTCAACTTAGAGACCGCTGCGGCGAGTTGCTTGCGCTTCTTCGTGGCCGCCTTGCACTTGGCCGTTGGCGGAGGCTTTAGGAGGGTGAGGGTGACCGCGGCGTCGCTCGCGTCGCCGTTCGCGTCGATCACGCGCAGCCGGACCCGGCGCTTGCCGACCAGATGGAAGGTGTGGGTCACGCTCGGCGTTCCGCCGGTCTTGGTCTCGAACGTCCCGTTGCCGTCGAGGTCCCAGGCGTATGAGGTGATGGCGGCGAGCGAGTCGGTGCTGGCCGACCCATCGAGCTTGATCGGCCGGCCCCCCAACGTGGGGCTGGTGGCCACCGACAGGCGGGCGGTGGGCCCTCCGGCCAGGACCTGGATCGCGAAGTTGCGGGTGAGCCACCGGGTGCCGGCGCTGTACTGCTCAGTGGCCCAGACCACGTGCGAACCGTTGGGATCCGGGCTGGCGCCGGCGTAGTCGCCCCAGCGGCAGATCGGCGGATCCTTGGGCGTGGGCGGGCTGCAGCTGAAGTCGTGGAACGAGCTCGTGCTCGAGGCGATCGCGAGCGGGGAGCCCACCGTGCCGAGGGACGCGGCCGCCCGGCGGGCGCTCGCGCGCACCGCGGGTCTGAGGCCGGGGCCGCCGGCGTTGTAGACGATCACCGCGCTCCGTCCGTCGCCCGCGGGCGATATCCCGCCGTTGAAGACGAAGTTGGCCGGGTCGGAGACCGTGCCCCGCTGGCGGATCGAGACCGTCGGCGCCACGACCTCGTACCAGCGCACCACGCTCCTGCCCCCCGGCCCGGCGATGGTGTGCTGCGTCCAAACGGCCTCCCTGCTGCCGACCGCCGGGTCCGCGTGCGCCACGGCCTGCGTGAGGCGCCCATCCAGGGTGTCGATGAGGTTCGAGGTGCCTGGCTGGGGCACGTTGGAGGGGATCAGGTAGCTCGGCACCGGGATGTCACGGTCCGCGGTCAGGCGCGGCCCGCTCGACACGTGCCAGAGCATGATCGCGTCGGGCGCGTCCGCGGCCACCACGTAGCCGGTCGGGCTGGAGTCCGCGGTGTTGGCCGGGACCGGGCTGTCGGCCAGGCCCCCGTTGCCGGTGATCAGCGGGTGCGCGGCACTGCCGAACTGGGTGGCCACCGTGCTGCTCGGGCAGCTCGTGTCGCCGTTCGCCGGCTTCGGCACGACGAATATGAGCGCGCTCACCTGGTCGATCCCCTGGAAGCCGTTCGCCCCGAGGATGACCTGGCTGTTGTCGTGGCCGAGCTTGGGAAAGTCCGGGAAGACCTGGCCCGTGCTGAGCCCGAACCTGCACCACCCGGTGTCTCCCAGCGGCAGCGGGCTCCCCGTCTTCGACCACCCGAACATCAGGTAGTTGACGCTGTTGTCCGAGGATTTCGTCGCGTACGCGAGGTAGTACCAGCGGCTGGTGGCGGCGTCCCACTGGATCTGCGGGTCGCCGGCTGCGTCCGTCCCCGGGG
>VAWV01000156.1 GCA_005883295.1 Actinomycetota bacterium | reverse complement strand
CTGATCGAGCGCAAGCACTCCGGCGTGATGAGGTCGCTCAACGCCGCGCTCGAGGCGGCGGGCGGCGAGCTGATCGCGGCGGTGGACGGCGACGCCACCATGGAGACCCCGGGCTGGCTCGAGACGATGGTGGACTTCCAGGCGGCGGATCCGCGCGTGGGGACCGTCACCGGCGCGGTCGAGTTCGACGACGCCACGGTCCAGGGCTACGGCGCGATGCTGGTCTGCCCCGAGGGCCTCTACGGGCGGGGTGCCCGTCCGAGTGAGCCGGCCGGCCGGCGCACCGCGCATGAGCGCAGCGTGAACCCGCCCGCCGAGGAGGTGCGGCACCTGCTGGTGCCCGCGGAGGTAGACGCCGCCATGGGCCCCTGCATGCTCTACGCCCGCGACCTCGCGCGCGAGATCGGCGGCTACGATCCCGGCTTCTCGCCGGTCTGGTTCGACGACCTCGACTTCAGCATGTCCGTGCGCAGGCACGGCCTGAAGAACTTCTTCGTGCCGGTGCGCGTGATCCACTGGCTCGGCGCGCGCCACCGGCGGGACGACACGACGCGCGCGTACATCGCCGGCATGGCGGCCCGGCGCGCGGTCGCGCGTGTCCTCCCCGCGCGCGCAAAGCGCTTCATCTGGCGCGCCGCGGGACTCGATCGGATTCCACCCGAACGCTGGCAGCGGTATCTGCATCACTACGAGTACTGGCGCCGGAAGTGGGGCTGGGACTTCGTGAACCCCGACATGGACGAGGTGCTGCGCCGGTGGGGCGGCACGGAGATCTGCTGGGCCTACGACGCCGCGATGCGGGCCGCGGGGGAACACGTGATCGCGGGCTACGAGCGCAGCGCGTCGAGCCGGGTCACGCAGCAGCGGGCCTGATCCTCCCCATCCGCTCCGACAGCGGCCGGAGCGCACGCTGGGCGAGCTCCCAGTGCCGCGGCAGGACGCGCGGCGCGAGTGCGACGAAGGCCGCCAGGCCCGCCAGCGCTGCGAACGGCCGGACCACCGGCCCACCGGCGAAGCCGATCGCCCCGGCCGGAACGAACGCCACGGCCGCGACCACGCCCACGAGGAGCAGCTCGCGCCCGAGCATTCCCAACACCGGAGCCGTCCCGTGACCGAGCACCACGACCAGCGTGACCACCCCCAAGACGACCCCGGTGACGAGCGAGGCGGCCGCGAGTGCGACGAGCGAGTGGATGCCCAGCACCGCGGCGCAGAGCGCGAACTGGAGCACCACTCCCGCCGCCGATAGCGCGGCGAGCGTTCCGTAGCGGCCCTCGGTGTAGATCGCGATCTGCGGCACCGGCACGGCGATCCCCGCCACCAGGCCACCCGACAGCATCAGGAGGACGTCGACCACGGTGCGCGAGTCGCGCGGCGAGAGCGCGATGCGCGCGACCACGGGGCCGGCGATCGCCACGACCGCCACCACCGGCAGCACCATCATCAGCCCGGCGCGGAAGACCTCGAGCATCGGCCCGCGCAGGGATTCCGGCCGCCGGTCCCAGGTCTCGGCGATCCGCGGGGCCAGCACGATCGTCATGGATCCCGCGATCCCCGCCATGAAGAGGATGAAGACGAAGTTGGCGTACGTGTAGAGCGTCGGCGCGCCCGTCCCCAGCCGGGCTGCGAACCCGATCGTGACCACGTACGCGACCTGCCCCGACACGGCGCCGACGGCGGCCCAGAGGAGCAGCCCGGCACGCGACACGGAGCGCCCGTCGGGAACGAGTCCGGCGAGCGATGGCCGGTAACCGAGCCGGGCGAGCCGGGTTGACATCACCCCCGCGGTGACCGCCCCGCCCAGGCAGAGGCCGAGCGGCACGGCCTGGATCCCGAGCAGGGGCGCGAAGCCAAGGAGACCGGCGATCGACACAACCCCCCCGGTCACGTACGCGCCGCCCGGCACGGCGAACTCCTCCCTGACCGCGAGCGCCGCCGCGAGCAGGGCGCTGACCAGCTGCAGACCGGCGGCGAGCCAGAGGACCAGCAGAGCGATGCGCGCCGTGTGTGTGGCGGTCGAGCCGAGGTGCCCGATGACGAGGTGCGCGAGGGGATCGCCCAAGAGCACGAGCGGGAACCCGGCGCCGAGGAAGATCACGGTGATCGCTCCGAGGTAGCGGTCGAGGGCGGCGAACAGCGATCCGCCCTCCACGAGGCGAGCGACGATTGTCGTGCGGAAGGTCTGCGCGATCACCACGACGATCCCGTAGATCCCGTAGGCGGCGAATAGCCCGTCCGTCTCGCGGTTCTTCCCGAAGCGCAGCAGGATCACGAACGCGATCGCCGCACCAATGGTCATGCTCGCCACCTGGGTCACGGCGGTGATCGCGGCATTCGACGCCATGCCGCGCGTGCGTTCGGTACTCACCGCGCGACGGCCGCGTAGCGGGCGGCGATCTCCTCGCCCGCGCGTCTCATCTCCTCGTCGTACGCCCAGCACACCTCGGTGCCGGCGTAGCGGTCGAGGATGTAGTCGAGATCCGGGTTGACCGGGTCGAACCCCCACTTCCGCCGCCAGTAGCGCCGGTGACGCTCGATGATCTCGACCTTCGCCGGATCCCGATCGCCGATCGGTGCGCGCGCCGAGACGACGTCCTTCAAGCGCTGGGGGATACGGCGTCCGAAGCGCCGGTTCGCCTCGAACAGGGCGGCCTTCCAGCGGGCCTCCCCGACCCGCGGGGCCCGGGCCCCGATGTGGTGGATGACGCGCACGGGCGGGAAGAAGAACACCTTCCACCCGCGGGTGCGCGCGGCGAAGGCGAAGTCGATGTCGTCGTACCAGATCGGGTTATAGGCGGTGTCCCAGCCGCCGAGCTCGTCGAGCAGCGCCGCCGGCATCATCGACCAGCACCCCAGGGCCGCGTCCACCTCGGCGATCTCGTCGCCCCCCTCGCTGTCCTCCTCCATCGGGCGTTCGAGGCGCCCCAGCGCCTCCCGCCTGCCGATCGGCTCGGTGATCCGCGTGCCGCGATCGTGGAACCCCTCCGGGCAGACGACGTTCACGCCGTAGGTGTGGACCCGGCCGGAATCGAAGATCACCTTCGCCTGCGCGATCCCGATCCGGTCGTCGCACTGCATGAAGCCGAGCATGCGCTCGACCCAGCCAGGCGTCTCCACCGTGGCGTCGCCGTCGATCTTCACGATCACCTCGCCCGTCGCGTAGTCGAGCATCTCGTTGAGCCGGGTCACGAACCCGTCCCCGTGCTCCCGCTCGAGCAGGGTGAAGCGGGAGAAGGGCTGGGTCTCGCCGAACCGCCTCAGGATCTCCACCCCGTCGTCGGTCGAGCCATCATCGGCCACGATCAGCTCCACGTCCGGGTAGGTGGTGTGCCGGACCAGCTTGTCCAGACAGGTCTGCAGGATCGGGCCGTTGTTGTAGTTCGGCAGCAGCAGCGATACGCGCGGCCGGTCCCTCATGCCACTGCCCCCTCGAGGCGCCGTACGGGCTCGTCCACCTCGCGATCGTAGGCGAGCGCGCGAGCGTGCAGCGCGCGGGGCGGGCTGTGCGCGCGCGGAAGCTCGGCCCACGCGTCCGGCGGCACGTTCACGAAGCGCCCGTGCCAGCCGTCGAGCGCGTAGCGCACCGCGAGCCGCACCGCGAGCGGGCGCGGGCGCTGGAGGGCGAGGGCCAAGAGCGCCGCGACGGCCGTATAGCTCAGCAGCCTCGCGAAGGTGACGTAGCCGTCGCGGCGGCCGCACCAGACCATGTTGCGGAGCCCGTAGTTCACCTTCCAGGCGTCCTCGAAGCGGTGTCCGCGACGAAGGTCGAGCCACAGCGCGCGCGGCCCGACGCCGGCGACCGGGCGCGGATCCTTGTGCACGATCTCCGCGCCGGGCAGGAGCCAGAGCCGGCCGTGACGGCGGAGGCGCGATACCCACTCGAGGTCGTCGTAGCGGATGAAGAAGTCGCGCCGGGGCGGGTCCTCGAGTGCGGCCGTCCTCGTGCGGACCAGCGGACCGACGAGCGACACATGGTCCACCTCCACCTCCTCGCGGAGGTAGTGCTCCGGGGACAGTCCGCGCAGCGGCGACCGAAACCAGCGCGGCCGGATCCAGCCGCGGTTGAGGGGGAGGACGTCGCCCTCCGGGCTACTCACGATCGGAGCGAGGAGCACGGCGTCCGGATCGGCCGCCTGCGGGCTCGCGAGGAGGGCTGCGAGCGTGTCCGGCGCG
>VAWV01000155.1 GCA_005883295.1 Actinomycetota bacterium | reverse complement strand
CAGCACGGCGCGGGCCTGGCAGGGCTGCCGCGGATCCTGTGCCTGTCGAAGGCTGACCTCGTGCCGGATGACGAGGCGGAGGCCGCGGCCGAGTCGTGGCGCGAGCGGTTGGGCGAGGGGGCGCTGGAGGTGATGGTCACCTCGGCCGCGACCGGTCGCGGGCTGGAGGATCTGAAGCGGGCGATCCTCGAGCGCGTCCCGCCGGAGCCCGTCGCGGCGGCCCAGGCGCCGGCGGCGCCCGGCGAGCCCGAGGCGGAGCACCGGATCTACCGGCCCGGCGCCGAGGAGGGGTTCTCGGTGGAGCGCGCTCCGGATGGGACATTCCGGGTGCTGGGCCCGCGCGTCGAGCGCCTGATCGCGCGCCACGACACCGACAACGACGAGGCGCTCCAGTATGTGGAGGACCGGCTGCGGGGCCTTGGCGTGATCAGCGCGCTCGAGGCGGCGGGCTTCCGGCCGGGGGACGACGTGGAGATCGGCGGTGTCGTGTTCGAGCTGGACCCGGGGGGGACGTAGGCTTGGCCGCGTGAGCACTGCGGTCGTCAAGCTCGGTTCCAGCATCGTCGCGGATGATCGCGGCGAGGTGCGCATGGACGTCCTGCCGCAAGTGTGCGACCAGGCGGCGGAGCTGTTTCGCGCGGGGCACGAGATCGTGCTCGTCACCTCGGGCGCGATCGCGTGCGGCATGAAGGCGATGGGGATGCCGGTCCGGCCGACCGCGATGCGGGAGCTCCAGGCGGCGTCGGCGGTGGGGCAGGGGAAGCTCTACCGCGTCTACGACGAGCTGCTCACCGAGCGCGGGGCGCCGAGTGCCCAGGTGCTCCTCACCTTCTTCGACATGTCGGCGCGCAGCCACTACCTGAACGCGCGGCAGACGCTTCGCACGCTGCTCGACTGGCGGGTCATGCCGGTGATCAACGAGAACGACACCACCACCACCGACGAGATCTCGTTCGGGGACAACGACTTCCTCGCGGCCCAGGTGGCGATCCTGCTCGGGGCAGACCTGCTGTTGCTCCTGACCGACATCGACGGGCTCCACACGGCGGATCCGCGGCGGGATCCGGCCGCCGAGCTCGTGCCGGAGGTGAGCGACTTCGCGGAGATCGAGCACTTCGACGTTGGGATGTCGACGTCGCCGCTCGGATCGGGCGGCATGCGGTCGAAGGTGGTGGCGGCCGAGATGGCGACGGCGGCCGGGATCCCGGCGGTGATCGCCAACGGCACGCGGCCGGGGACGGTGGCGCGGGCGCTCGCGGACGAGGCGGAGGGGACGCGGTTCCAGCCGCAGGCGCAGCGGGTGTCGAGCTTCAAGCTGTGGCTCAAGTACGCGAAGCCGAGCCGGGGCCGGATCGTCGTCGACGCTGGGGCGGAGACGGCGCTCAGGGAGCGGGGGACGAGCCTGCTGCCAGTCGGCGTGGTCGACGTTCAGGGCGACTTCCAGGCGGGCGATGCGGTGCACGTGGCGACCGTCGACGGCGACGGAAGGGCGATCGGGAAGGGGATCGCGAACTACTCGGCGGCCGAGCTGCGGCGGATCAAGGGAATGAAGACGGCCGAGGTGCGGAGGCTGCTGCCGCGGGGGACCGAGGAGGCCGTGCACCGGGATTACTTCGTGCTGGATTGAGGCGGCAGGGCCCCTGTCAGCGCCTCGCCGGCCGGATGGTGCGCGCTAGTCTTGCCGCAATGTCGTTCGCAGCTGTCCCCGGCCCGCACGTGAGGCAATAGCGGGCTTGCGGCGAGGGTTCCTGGGCGGGGCTTTCAACCCGCCGCACATGGGCCACCTGGTGCTCGCGCAGGAGGCGCTCGTGCACCTGGAGCTGGACTCGGTGACGCTGATGCCGATGGGCAGGGCGCCCCATCGGGAGATTGCGGACGACCCCGGCGCGGAGGTGCGGTTCGAGCTCTGCGAGGCGGCGGTGAGCGGTGACGAGCGGCTGGCGGCGTCGCGGCTCGAGGTGGATCGCGAGGGCCCGTCGTACACGGTCGAGACGCTGGAGGTGCTGACGAAGGAGCATCCCAAGGACGACCTCGTGTGGATACTCGGCGGCGACCAGGCGGCGCGCCTGAGGACGTGGCGCGAGCCGGAGAAGGTGCTGGAGCTGGCGACGGTCGCCGCGACCGAGCGGGGGGCGTGGCGGCGTGCGGGGATCTTCGTGGAGCTTGCGCAGCTGCGCAACAGCCGGCGGATCGTGTTCTTCGAGATGATCCCGATCGGGCTGTCGTCCACCTACATCCGGCGCCGGGTAGGGCGGGGGCAGCCGATCCGGTACCTCGTGCCGGATCCGGTGGCGGAGCTGATCGAGTCGCGCGGGCTGTACCGGGAGGCGGCCGCGGTGGCCGCGTCGTGATCGCGTCCTCGGAGGGGCTCGCTCAGCGGATCGCGCAGGTGGCGTCCGACCGCAAGGCGCGGGACATCCGCGTGCTGGATGTAGGGTCGCTGGTCGGTTACACGGACTACTTCCTGATCTGCAGCGGGGGGACGGAGCGGCAGGCGAAGGCGATCCACGACGCGATCCACGGGGCCCTCAAGGACGAGGGTCAGCTGCCCGCGCGGGTCGAGGGGGCCCGCGAGGCGCGCTGGATCCTCATGGACTACGAGGACTGCGTGGTCCACATCTTCACGCCGGACACGCGCGCCTTCTACCGCCTGGAACAGCTCTGGGGCGAGGCCCCGGCCCGCTCGGTCGGTTAGGGGATTCTTCCCCCCAAACGGCGGATTTGCAGGGGAAAAGGCACCCCCCTTCCGTCCGACGGTCGAACTAGTGTTCGCGCATGGACTCGAACCGGATCGGCGCGATTCCGGAGCACGCAATCGCCGCGGAGCTCGTGCAACTCGGCTTCGACGTGCTGTGGCCGCTCGTGGAAGGGAGGTACGACCTGGCGATCGACCTCGACGGACGGCTCATCCGGATCCAGTGCAAATCCGCACCGATGCGCGGCGACGTCATCGTCGTTCGTGCGAGAACCAACCGCCGAGCGCCTGAGGGCTTCAGACACAGCACGTACTCGGCGGACGAAGTCGACGTGATCGCGGCATACGCGCCGACCTTAAAGCGCTGCTTCGCGGCGCCGATCCAGATATTTCGGCGAGAGCGGGAGCCTCTACCTCCGCCTGTCCACGCCGCGAAATGGCCAGCGAGCGGGACTACACTTCGCCGACGATTACCCCCTCGGGGCTGTAGCTCAGTTGGAAAGAGCGCGCGGCTGGCAGCCGCGAGGTCGGGGGTTCGAGTCCCCCCAGCTCCACTCCCCAGATGACGCGCCGACTGTGGTCGGCGCCCACGAGTTCCGCAACCGCTTCGGCTGGTACATGGAACGCGCCGCGGCCGGGGAGGAGATCGTCGTCACCCGGCGCGGCAAGCCGCACCTTCGCCTGTCGGCGGTCGCGCCCGCTCTCGACCTGGCGGCCTGACGTCCGCTGGCAACAGCGGCGGGATCGGCGTCTCGGCGTTCGCCGCTTTCCGCGTGAAGCCCGGCTAAGGCCCTGTCCCGGGAGGGGCAGGCCCTAATCCGCCCCGAAAACCCGCACTGCGCGGCCACAAGTTCCCATTCTGACGCCGTCTGGAGGTTTAACCCTTGCGTTGAATGGCCACCACAAGGGTGAAGGTTTCCAACCCGTATTGGATGCTATGACCATCTCCCCCCAGGCGGTCGCAACCGACGCTCACTGCCCCCACTGCATGCTGGTGGTGGCCGAGTCCGTCGACGGTCCGTGGCCGCCGGTGCCCACTCGCTGCCCGCACTGCCGGCTGATGATCGGTGCCGGCCGAGCGCGTGACGAGGGGGAGGGTGCGCCCGGCGCCCGCGGCGCCGCCGCTGGCGTCTTCGCGCGCGAGGCCCAGCGTGGCGACGAC
>VAWV01000085.1 GCA_005883295.1 Actinomycetota bacterium | reverse complement strand
GAGCGCGACGACCACAGAGGCGATCCGGAACGCGCGCCCGCGCACGAACGCCACGAACGGGAGCAGCCACAGCAGGTACCAGGGCATGTCCCACCCGAGGGTCACCACCGTGGCGAGCGTCAACCAGCCGAGCGGGGCAATCATGTCGCGCGTCCGCCACGCCCACACCGTGCAGGCGACGACCGCCAGGGCAAGGATTGCGTGGCAGACGCTCCGCACGGCGGCGGTCTCGCCGCCCTGCCCTGCGAGCCACCCGAGTACGTTCGGGATGCTGTAAGGGGTCACCAGACGGCTCTGGGCGCGCACCGCCGGCAGGTGCGGTCCGAACGCGACCAGGACGGCCGCGCCGAGCAGCGCCGCGCCGACGGCGAACCCGACCAGCGATTGGCGACGGCGGTGGGTGCCTGCGACCGCCACCGGCACGAGCGCGGCGGCGGACGCCTTCACGGCCGCGGCGGCGGCCACGGCGGCCGACCCGATCGCCTCGCGGTACGTGAGACCGAGGTAGATGGCCGCCAGGAGGAAGACGAGGTTGAACGGATCCATGTGCTGGCCGCCCGCGCCATAGATCAGCACGAGCGGGTTGAGCATCACGAGGACCACGGCGCGGCCGGGCGACCGTCCCAGCCGGCGCGCGATCAGCACGACGAGCCAGGCGCACGCGAGGCTCACGCCGAGCAGCAGGGCCTTGTAGCCCCAGTACGCGCCCGCGACGCCGAGCGGCGCCAGCGCGTACGTCATCAGCGTGAACGCCGGCCCGTACGGGCTGCGCAGGTGGTGCCAGTTGCTGATCTTCCACACCGGGTCGTGCCTCATGCCCATCGCCGGGATGTGGGTGTAGGGGTTGATCCCGTGGATGGCGCCCATCCGCGAGTACTCCACGTAGTTGAAGACGTCGGTGAGGAGCAGCGGCGGCGAGAGGAACAGGATCACGTAGGTCAACGCGACCAGTGCGCCGACCACCGCGAGCCGTACCCGCGGGGCGAGCCACAGAGCGAGCAGGTAACAGGCGGTCATGCCGACGAGCGCCACGAGAAGCCCTGTCTGGAGGGTTTGGCGGTCGGGTCGGTGGCGGGACCACAGGTCCCCGAACGGCCAGGTCATCCAGCCCGGATGGGTGCGGTGCAGCGTGGGCGCGAGGAAGGAGCGTCCGTGCACCGAGGCGAGCACCACCAGCAGGCACCCGGCGGCGATCGCCCCGAGCGCAATCGATGCGCCCGCCGGCGCCAGCATCGCGCGCGTGACCGGCAGCCGCCGCCGGCGCAGCCGCGTGCGAGCGGTCGTCACGGCCGCTTCCATGCGCGAAAGGTGGGCGGCGCCCCTAAGCGCTCCCTAAAACGGGCGGACGGTGCCCGTAATCTCGGGGGATGCCGCGCGCCGCCGTCCTCGCCCCGCTCCTCGCCGCGCTACTCGCGGCCTGCGGCTCGAGCGGGGCGAAGCACTCAAGCGCCGCCCACGGCGGCTCGATGGTGGTCCTGCCCACCGGGCCGACGCGGCCGCCTCCACCGGTCAAGCCGGCGGCACCGCGCCGAGCGCCGCACCGTGCGGTACACGGCTTTCACCCGACGTCCACCCTGATCACGCACGGCCCCCGGAGCGGCCGCGATGTGGCGCTCACCTTCGACGCCGACATGACGCAGGCCATGCTGGCTGCGGTCCGCAGCGGTCGCCGCTCGATCGGCTACGACCCGGAGATCGTGCGCGAGCTGCGCGCCTCGCACACCCCGGCCACCATCTTCATGACCGGGCTCTGGCCCACGGCGCACCCCGGCCCGGCGCGCGACCTCGCGAACGACCCCCTCTTCGAGATCGAGAACCACACCTACGATCACTCGGCGTTCGCGCCGCCGTGCTACGGGCTCCCGACCGTCCCCTCGGCAGCGGACAAGACGAAGGAGATCCAGAGCGCCGCCGATGTGATCGACGGGCTGATCGGGTCACAGCCGCGCTACTTCCGCTTCCCCGGAGGCTGCCATAGCGCGAGTGACCTCAACCTGGTCGCCTCGCTTGGCGAGCAGCCCGTGCAGTGGGACGTGATCTCCGGCGACGCGTATCTCCGGGACCCAGCCGCCGTCGCGCGTCAGACGCTGGCCGGGGTGCGACCGGGGTCCATCGTCGTGATGCACCTCGTGGGGGCCCCGAACGCGCCCGCGACCGCGGGCGCGCTCAGAACCGTCCTCCCCACTCTTCGCCAGCGCGGCCTGAAGCCGGTCAAGCTGGCGCGGCTCTTACGCGGCTGATCCCTCGTAGGCCGGCGCGAAGACCGCGTGCGCGTCGGACATCTCCACCTCGGGCTCGCCCTCGATCCCGACCTGCTGGACGCCCGGGTTCAGCCGGTCGTTCACGAACGCCTGGAAGTCCTCCGGCGAGTCCCACAGATCCACGACCCGGAGGTCGTTGCCCTCGAACCAGGCGATGTGGAACCGGGCTCCGTTGGGCGTGTCGCCCTCCCAGTTCACGATCTGGCGGGCCTCCTCGTACTGGTCCGGCGTGAGGCCGCTCCAGCGCATCCTCATGACTGTGGGCATGGGTCCTCCTCAGGGGGTTGGGGTACGCGGCGGAGGCTAACCGCCCGCTTGTGCGGCGGGCAAGTCAGATCTCCGACGGCCGTTACCCGCCCTCTACGCCCACGACCCGCCCGTGGATCACCTTCGTCAGCGAGTCGATCTCGCGACTGAGCGCCTCCACGTGGCGCGTGAGCTTCGTGTTCTCGTCGAGCATCCGATTCTGGATCTCGGCCAGCTCCTCGCGGTGCTTGGCGGCGGCCTCCTCGTGCGCCTTGTCGCGGTCGGCCTGGCGGGTTTGGGCGAGCAGGATCAGGGGCGCGGCGTAGGCCGCCTGCGTGGAGAACGCAAGGTTCAGCAAGATGAACGGGTAGGGGTCCCAGCGGAAGGCGACGGCCGCCCCGTTGACCGCAATCCAGGCGATCACCAGGATGGTCTGCCCCAGGATGTAGTTGGGGGTGCCGAAGAAGCGCGCCACCCGCTCCGCGACCGCGCCGAACCGGTCCGACCCGAAAGCCCCGTGCAGGTGCTCGTGCTGCACCTGGTGCTTGGCGAACGTGTCAGTTACATCCGGCATGCCGCCTCCTCTTCTCGACAGTGGAATGACGGGCGACTACGGGCCGTGCACGATCCGGTTGCAGCCCGGCAGGGTCACGGCGATCGGCCCATCGCTCGTGATCTTGAGGTTCACGTTGCAGTCCACGCGCGCACGCGACACGTTGATCGAGAGCGACTTGATGTTCGTGGCGGTGAGGTCGATCTCATCGCCGCGCATTGCGCCGATCGGCGCGCCCCAGGTCTTGGCCTGCTTGGTGAACGTGAGCGTGCCCAGGTTGCCGTTAGGCACCGATCCCACCCCGTACATGGTGGACGAGGGAATCGGGTCGCCGAAGTTGGAGCCGCGGGAGATCGCGTCGATCTGACCGCCCGGGTCGTTGCCCGCCGGTTCCGCCTGAACCCGGCCTGGACCACGATCAGCGGGTACTCGATGGGCGCGATCGGCACCTTCAAGCTCGGCGCCCAATTCCCCGACCTGTTCGCCAGAGCCGAGTCCACCGTGGGAGACGAGTCGAACAACGCGGTGGTCGCGTCGTTGCGGAACCTCCCGATCCTGATGTGGAACAACCACGGCGACGAGCTCGTGAGCGAGCCCGAGTTCCTGCAGACCGCGAACAAGCTCGACTCGCTCGGCTACCGCTATGAGCTCGACGCCTTCCAGCCCTGCGCGAACCCGATGTGCAGCCCGGTCTTCACAAACCACCTGCAGCTCGCGATCAACGACCAGTACGCGCCGGCCGCGGCGTTCCTGGGCACCGCTCACGTGGATCGCAGC
>VAWV01000084.1 GCA_005883295.1 Actinomycetota bacterium | reverse complement strand
CGTCGGCCGCTGGAAGCGGGTCAAGCCGCAGGAGCTGACGATCGCCACGCGCCAGCTCGCCACGATGATCTCGTCGGGCATGTCGCTCCTCCGCGCTCTCTACGTGCTCGAGGAGCAGGCGCGCAGCGACAAGTTCCGCGGGGCCATCACGCAGGTGCGGATGGACGTGGAGGCGGGCCTCGCGCTCTCCGACGCGCTCGGCCGCCACCCCGACATCTTCAACGACCTCTACATCGCCATGGTCGGCGCCGGTGAGGTGGGAGGGATCCTGGAGGAGACGCTCGATCGCGTCGCCGACCAGCTCGAGAAGGACGACTCGCTGCGCCGTCAGGTGAAGGCGGCGATGCTCTACCCGATCCTGATCTCGAGCTTCGCCCTCATCGTCCTGCTCGCGCTGGTCACCTTCCTGGTCCCGGTCTTCGAGAAGGTGTTCAAGCAGTTCCACGGCACCATGCCGACGATCACGAAGTTCACCATCGCGTTCTCCCACCTGGTCACGCGCCAGTGGTACCTCCTGATTGTGTTCGCCGTCGGCGTCGTGTTCGGCTTCCGGAAGTGGAAGCGCAGCGAGCGCGGCCGCGAGCAGTGGGATCGCTTCAAGCTGAAGATCCCCTGGAAGATCGGCGACCTGGTGCAGAAGGTCTGCCTGGCGCGCTTCTCGCGCACCTACTCTGCGCTGATCGGCGCCGGTGTGCCGATGCTCCAGGCGATCGAGATCACAGGGAAGACGTCGGGCAACCGGGTGATCGAGAAGGCCATGTACGCCGTGAGCGAGTCCGTACGCGCCGGCGGGTCGCTCACCACGCCGATGCGCGCCGAGCCGGCCGCCTTCCCGATCATGGTCACCCAGATGATCGGGGTGGGCGAGGAGACGGGCGCGCTCGAGACCATGCTGGCGAAGATCGCCGACTTCTACGAGGACGAGGTGGCTGCGGGCCTCAAGGCCCTGACCTCGATCCTCGAGCCCGTGATGATCATCGTGGTGGGCATGATCGTGGGCTTCATCGTCGTGTCGATGTACATGCCGATGTTCAAGGTCTACGACTCGATCCGCTAGCCCGGACGCAGCTGACCTAGGGCCGCAGGTGCCGCACCCGCAGGCCGTGGTCGGCCGCGAGGCGCTCGGCGATGAGCGATCGGTGGCAGGCCTCCGGGTCGCGCTCGACGCAGAGGAGCGCCGCCAGGCCGCGCTCCGGTAGCTCGAGGACGATCCGCTCGAGGTCCGCCCGGTCGAGGACCTCGCGCTTGTAGCGGTCGGCGAACTCAGGCGCGAGCGCCGCGCGCGACCGCTGGCCGACGCCGAGCCGGGCGTCCTCGCGGTACTGCAGCCTGCGCATCTCGGTAGTGGGCGCGAGCTCCTTGTGGTGCCGGTACTCGATTCCCGCCTCCGCAAGGCTCGCCTGGAGCCGGCGCGCGTTGGCCCACGCGTACTCGCTGCCGCGCACCCCGCGGCGCTGACGGATGTCGAGCACGAGCGTGACGCCGGCCGCGCGAAGCGCTGCCACGAAGCGCTCCGCGGTAAAGCCGTAGACGCCGATGGTCGCGATCGCCGACATGGACGGATGTCCCCTGGATGGGGCCGATTGTCATTAAAGCGACGCTCCACGAGGGTCGATAACCCTCATCAAGAGCCAGTCCACGGTGTCAAAGGCAAAACCGCCGCAAGGCGGCGACGCAAAACCACGGGGGTGCTCAGGGGGCTCTTGAGCCTGAGCACCGAGCCGGGTTACCACCAAGGACCAGGAGTCCCGGGGGGCTTACCGCGGAGCTGGCAGTCCAAGAAACGAGACTCAAGGAGGACGAGTCAATGCTGCGGAAGCTCCGCGAGCGTATTCAGACCGAGGAGAGCGGCTTTACCCTGATCGAGCTCCTCGTCGTCATTCTGATCATCGGCATCCTTGCCGCGATCGCCCTGCCGGCCTTCCTCGGCCAGCAGGAGAAGGGCCAGGACGCGTCGGCCAAGTCCGACGCGCGCAACATGGTGTCGCAGGTGGAGTCGTGCTTCGCCACGGAGCAGACCTACGTGAACTGCGATACCTCGACCGCGCTTGGGTCCACCGGCCTCGCCTACGGCACCGGTGCCGGGCAGGTCTCGGTGGTCGCAGGCGCGACGGCGAACTCGTACACCGTGGAGGGGGTCTCCAAGGCCACCACCGGCGGCGCGCACAAGTTCGACATCGCCAAGACCTCGTCTGGCGTGACCCGTACCTGCACCCCGACTGGTCAGGGCGGCTGCCCTGCCAGCGGCAGCTGGTAGTCGCACCGTAATTCCGTTGTACGAGAGGCGGGCCTTCGGGCCCGCCTCTCGCGTTCTAGGGCCCTACTGAGACAGGCCCTTAGGCCCTCAAGTAGCGGGCCGCGCGAGCCGATCTGTTCCTTGGCGGCCGGCGCGACCGCGCGGGCCGAATTCCCTCCGAGAACCCTTCCAGAGCCAAGATGGAACTCGCCTTCGCCGCGCCGTTCGGACTCATGATCGGGTCCTTCCTGAACGTGGTCGCCTACCGCCTGCCGCGCGGAGAGTCCCTCGTCGCGCCCGCGTCGCACTGCCCCGGGTGCGAGACGCCGATCCGGCCCTGGGACAACATCCCGCTGCTCTCCTGGGTCTTCCTTCGCGGGCGCTGCCGCAGCTGCGGCGTGCGCATCTCGCCGCGCTACCCGCTGGTCGAGCTCCTCACTGGCGTCCTGTTCGCTGTGGTCGCCGCCGTGCACGGTCTGCACGCCGAGCTCGCGGTGGAGCTCCCGTTCGTGGCGATGCTGATCGCCGTGGCCGACATCGACCTCGAGCACCGGGTCGTTCCCAACAAGATCCTCCTGCCCGTGGCGGTGTGGGGAGCGGCTGCAAGCGCCGTGGTCCGCACCGGCGCGCTGCCGGAGCTCCTGATCGCCGGCGCCGGGGCCTTCACCTTCCTGCTCGTGGCGGCGCTCATCCACCCGGCCGGGATGGGCATGGGCGACGTGAAGCTCGCCGGGGTAATGGGGCTGTACCTGGGGGTGTCGGTCGTACCGGCGCTCCTGGTGGCGTTCCTGGCGGGCTCGATCGCCGGACTGGCGCTGATGCTGCGTCACGGCTCGCAGGGACGCAAGAAGGGCGTCCCCTTCGCTCCATTCCTGGCCCTCGGGGGCGTTGTCGGCCTTCTGGCCGGCCATCAGCTCGTGCACCTCTACATCCACCACTTCCTCTAGCCCGCTTCCGCTCTAAAGGACTCCCCCGAACGGTCGATACCGCCCTAGGAACCCAACATGGCCCTGGCTTTGAGCAAGAACTCCAACCGTGGGACGGTCGGACTGGACCTCGATGGCGCGTTCATCGCGGCGGTCCAGACCTCGTCCGACGGTGTAACGCGCGCGGCGAGCGTGGAGCTCGCCCCTGGCGTGATCAGCGACGGTGAGGTAACCGATGTCACCGCCCTCACCGAGGCGCTCCGAGACTTCTTCAAGGCGGAGGCGCTCCCCAGGCGCGTCCGCCTCGGGATCGGCAACCAGCAGATCGTGGTGCGCCAGATGGAGATCCCGAAGATCGACGACGACAAGGAGCGCGCGGCCGCCGTGCGCTTCCAGGCGTCCGAGGCGATCGCCATGCCGCTCGACGAGGTGGTCCTCGACCATCAGGTCGTCGGCGAGGGCGTGAGCCCGGAGGGCTCGGGGCGGCTTCGCGTGGTGGTCGTCGCCGCGCGCGAGTCGATGATCGCCCGGGTCGTGGAGGCGGTGCGGGGCGCCGGCCTTCGGCCCGAGGGCATCGACCTCAACGCCTTCGCGCTCGTGCGCACCCTGGCCGTCCCGTCGGACTCCACCGAGACCGCGCGCGTCTTCTGCCACCTCGGCGGCGTCACGAACCTCGCGATCGCCGTCGGCACGTCCTGCCTCTTTACCCGTCCCCTCTCCACCGAGTGGGACTCCGACGACGGGAACGTGGCGGCCGCGCTCGCCGAGGAGATCCGCATGTCGATCGACTTCTACATGGCGCAGCCCGAGGCCCGCTGGGTCGGCGAGATCGTCCTCTCCGGCCCCGGCTCGCGCCGCGCCGGACTCACCGAGGAGCTCGGCAGCCTCATCGAGGTGCCGGTGACCGTGGCCGAGCCGCTGGGCCGGCTCCACACGGACAAGTTCCCGCTTCACGAGGACCCTCACCGCTACACGGTGGCGGCCGGCCTCGCGCTTGGGAGCTCGTCATGAACGCCGTAAACCTTCTTCCCCAGCAGGGCAGCGCCTACATCGTTGTCGGGATCCTCGGCGGGCTGCTCGTGATGGTCGTGCTCTACGTCCTGACCGTCAACGCGATCAACTCGCGCAAGACCCAGGTGGCCACAGCCAACGCCGAGACCGCTGCGGCCCAGGCGCGCGCGAGCGCGCTCGCCCCGTACGGCGACTTCAGCAAGGTCAAGGAACAGCGCGTCCAGTCCGTGCGGGGACTCGCGACCGGCCGCATCGACTGGGAGCGGCTGACCCGCGGTCTCGCCCGGGTGCTCCCTAACGACGTCTGGCTCACCTCGGCGAGCGCTTCCGCCACCGGCACTCCGTCGGCGCCTGGATCCACCGGCTCCTCTTCCTCGAGCACGCCTGCCAGCCCGCAGGGGGCGGCCAACACCGGCACCCCTCAGGTCGAGCTGGTCGGCTGCGCGCCGTCACAGGCCGCCGTGGCCGTAACGCTGGTTCGCCTGCGCGAGCTGGCGGGCGCGCAGAACGTCCAGCTCAACGAGATCACCCGGCAGGACGCAGGCACCACCGGCTCGACCGGCGGAACAGCTTCAACCCGACCGCGGGCACGTCCTCGACCGGCGTTCCCAAGTCGCTCGGAGGTGGAGCATGATCACCGACCGCGATCGCCGGGTCATCTCGATAATCGTGCCGCTGCTCCTCGTGGCGGGCTACTGGTTCCTCCTGCTGGCGCCCAAGCGCGTCGCGTCTCAGAATGTGGGCCAGCAGCTCACGAAGGCGCAGTCCTCGCGCGACGAGGCCGAGCAGCAGGTCGCACAGCTGCAGGCCGCCAAGGCGAGCTTCGGGAGCGACTACGCGACCGTGCTCCGCCTCGGCAAGGCGGTGCCCACCACCGTCGACATGCCGAGCCTCCTGGTTCAGCTCGACAGCGCGGCCAACGGAACGGGCGTCGTGATCGGCGACTTCAAGCCGGGCCCTCTCTCGACCGGTAACGGCGCGGGGTCGGGCGGCCCGTCCGGCGGCAGCACGCCTGCGGGCGGCGGCAACAACCCGGCCGCGCCGGGCGCGCCGCCGGCCCAGGGCTTCCCCGCCAAGCAGGCACGCGAACGCCGCGAACGGCCAGCAGGGCACGCCCTCGTCGAGCCCCAGCGTTCCGGGTCTCGAGTCGGTCCCACTCACCTTCACCATGACCGGCAGCTACTTCAACCTGGCCGACTTCTTCCACCGGCTGAAGCGCTTCGTCCAGGTGGTCAACAACCAGATCGTGGTCAACGGGCGCCTGATGACGATCGAGAGCTTCTCGTTCCAGCAGGGCGATGCGAAGAACACGTCGCAGCTCAAGGCGGACGTCAGCGCGACGATCTACCTGACGCCGCCCGACCAGGGCACCACCGCCGGGGCCACGGGCCAGGGCCCCTCCGGGACCCAGGCTGGAGCGGCCACGCCTCCGGCGTCCGGCACACCGGCGACGCCGTCCACCCCGACCGCCACCGCCACGCCATGACCACCTTCCTCCTGGATCTGTGGCAGGACCTCCGCGCCAAGCGCCTCTGGCCCGTGGCGGTCGCCCTGGTGGTGGCCACGCTCGCCGTTCCGCTCGTGCTGTCCAAGTCGGCCTCGTCGCCGGTTCCCCCGACCGGCGGGGGCCAGGCCACGGGGGCGAGCAAGCTGCCCACGGTGGCCCTGGACGCCAGCTCGATCGACACCTCGCACCTCGATGTGTTTGGCCAGAAGAACCCGTTCGCCGCGAACAGCGACAAGGCCGTCACGATCGGTGCCCCGACCGGCCCGACCACGCCGGCGGGCGCCGCATCGAAGGCCAGCGGTACGAGCGGCACCACCGGGTCGACCACGTCGAGCGGGACGTCCACATCACCTACACGGCGGACGTGCGCTTCGGCCGGCGCAAGCACATCAAGACGTACAAGGGCATCAGCGAGCTCGACGTGCTGCCCGACGGGAACAACCCGATCATCGCCTTCATGGGCGTGAAGAACGGCGACACGGCCATGTTCTTCATCGCCGACCCCGCCTTCCATGCGGACGGGGAGGGCCATTGCCAGCCCAGCCGGAGCAACTGCATGTTCGTGTACCTGAAGACCGACGGCGCGCAGAACGAGGAAACGCTCTCGGCTCAGAGCGGCCAGGTCGAGTACACGCTGATCCTCACCGGCCTGCACGTGAAGACGCTCAGCAAGAGCCAGGCCGTGGGCAGTACCACCCCGGACAACTCGGGGAGCAGCTCGAGCGCGAAGAAGAGCAGCAAGGCGGCCAGGCTGCGGGCCAAGGAGCACGCCACCCTCCTGGCGATGCCCGCCCTCGGCGTTACGGGCCGTTAGAGACTTCCCCTCCCGATCACAGCCAGCGCAGGAGGGCCCGCCACGGCGGGCCCTCCGCCGTTGGTGATCTAAGGAGAGGGCCGGGTCCCGGGACCCTCGAGCCGGTACACGAGCGCGCGTCCCAGGAAGATCGCGATCACCGTGACCCCGGCCCCGATGATGGTGAAGACGATCACGTGCGCGTCGAAGCCCTGCGTGAGGCCCGTGTACAGGCCGATCAGGAGCGGCAGCAGCACAGGGAGGTAGGCCGACAGGCCGGGTGCGGCGTAGCCGAAGACGAACCCGGCGAGGAAGAAGACGACGAAGCCGGCCATGTGGGCCCGGAAGGTTACATTCGCGCGTCGCGCGGCGGGATACCCGCGGATAGGTCATCTAGGGTTGACGGCGATGTCGCTGCGCTTCACGACGGCCGGTGAGTCGCACGGTCCGGGGCTCACCGCGGTGCTGGAGGGCCTCCCCGCTGGGCTCGAGCTGGAGCCTGCGGACCTCGACCGGGACCTCGCGCGCCGGCAGCTCGGGCATGGTCGCGGGGGGCGGATGAAGATCGAGAGCGACCGCGCCGAGGTGACCGCCGGAATCCGCCACGGCCGCACGCTCGGCGGGCCGATCGCGATCCGGATCGCCAACCGCGACTACGCCAACTGGGAGGAGCGCATGAACCCGTGGCCCGTCGCTGCGCAGGTCGAGGAGGTGCACCTCCCGCGTCCCGGCCACGCCGACCTGGCCGGCCTGCAGAAGTTCGGGTTCACGGACGTGCGGAACGTCCTCGAGCGCGCGAGCGCGCGCGAGACCGCCGCGCGGGTGGCCTGCGGGGCGCTGGCCAAGGTGTTACTGCGCGCGGTCGGGGCGAGCGTCCACAGCCACGTGCTGTCGATCGGCTCGGTCGAGGCCCCGCGCCGCGATGGCCTGATGCCCACGGACTTCGACCACGTGGACGAGTCGCCGGTGCGCTGCCTGGACGCGGCGGCAAGCGAGGCGATGGTCGCGGAGATCGACGCCGCCCGGAAGGCCAACGAGTCGCTGGGCGGCGTCTACGAGGTCCGGGCCTTCGGGCTGGTACCGGGACTCGGCTCGCACGCGTCGTGGGACGTGAAGCTCGACGGCCGGCTCGCCCAGGCGGTGATGTCGATCCAGGCGATGAAGGGAGTCGCCATCGGCGACGGATTCGACCTGGCCCCGCTGCCCGGGTCGCAGGCCCACGACGAGATCTTCTGGTCGGAGGAGACGGGCTACTACCGCGAGACGAACCGCGCCGGCGGCGTGGAGGGCGGCATGACCACCGGGGAACCGGTCGTCGTGCACGCGGCGATGAAGCCGCTGCCGACCCTCACGAAGCCGCTTCGCTCGGTGGACGTGGCCACGAAGGAGCCGGCACAGGCGCTCCGCGAGCGCACGGACAGCTGCACCGTTCCGGCAGCGGCCGTGGTGGGGGAGGCGATGGTCGCGCTGGTGCTGGCCTCGGCGTACCGCGAGAAGTTCGGCGGCGATCACGTGGACGACACCCTGGCGGCGCTGCACGCTTACCGGGAGCGGATCGATTGGAGGCGCTGACGGCGCCGGGGCCCGAGCGTGCGTCGAGGCGGGGGGGCAGGTCGGCGCTGGTCTTCATCGGGTTCATGGGCGCAGGAAAGTCGACTGCCGCACGTGCGGTCGCGCGCGCGCTCGGCGAGCGCGCCCACGACGCCGATCTCGAGCTCGAGCGGGCCCTCGGGGAGCCGATCGAGTCCTTCTTCGACCGTGCCGGCGAGGAGGAGTTCCGGCGCCGCGAGGAGGAGCTCGTGCTGGACCTGCTCGCGCGGCCCGATGTGCGGGTGGCGGCCCTCGGGGGCGGTGCGCTGGGCTCCATCCGTGTGCGCGACGCGCTACGGGCTCACGTGGTGGTGCACCTCGAGGTCGACCGCGAGGTCGCGTGGCGCAGGGCGTCCGGCAGGGGAAGGCCGCTCGCCCGCGACCGGGCGAAGTTCGAGGCCCTTCACGCCTCCCGACTCCCGGTCTACGAGGCGGCCGCCGACGCTACCCTCCCGGCCGCCGACAAGGCCCTCGCGGCACGCGCCG
>VAWV01000083.1:4322-4665 GCA_005883295.1 Actinomycetota bacterium | reverse complement strand
ATCAGGAGTAGGTTCCCCGCGTGACCCTCGAAGTCCGTCCAGTCCGCTCGGGCGGGGAGCTCAAGCGTTTCATCCGCCTGCCATGGCGGATCTATCGTAACGAGCCCCTGTGGGTGCCCCCGCTCGTCTACGAGCGGAAGCGCTTCCTCGACCGGCGTAAGAACCCCTTCTTCAAGCACGGCGAGGCCGAGTACTTCCTGGCCTGGCGGGCCGGCCAGGTCGTGGGCCGGATCACGGCGCATGTCGACCGCGACTTCAACGACTTCCACCAGAACAGGTGGGGGATGTTCGGCTTCTTCGAGTCCGAGGACGACCCCGAGGTGGCACGGGCGCTGCTCGACGC
>VAWV01000083.1:0-4248 GCA_005883295.1 Actinomycetota bacterium | reverse complement strand
CGTGGAGGGCGCTCCGGGGATGGTCAAGGTCCAGGATCTCTACATGTGGAACCTCGAGGTGACGGATCGCGAACAGGTCCTGCCGATCGTCTGGGAGCTCGCCGAGAAGCTCGAGCCCGAGCACGGCATCAAGCTCCGTCACCTCCGCAAGAAGGACCTACAGGCCGAGCTCGACCGCTTCCTAGAGGTCTACAACATCGCCTGGTCGACCAACTGGGGCTTCGTGCCCATCGGACGTGAGGAGATGGAGCACACGGCCAAGGAGATGAAGCCGATCCTGGACGAGGACTGGATGATGGCGTGCGACACGGCCGACGGGGAGACCGTCGGGATCGCGCTCACCGTCCCCGACGTCAATCAGGTCTTCAAGCGCATGAACGGCCGCGTGCTGCCGATCGGCTGGCTCAAGTTCCTCTGGTACAAGCCGCGCGTGGACCGGGTGCGCGTCGGCTTCCTCGGCGTG
This sequence comes from Actinomycetota bacterium, assembly GCA_005883295.1. Classification (GTDB taxonomy): domain Bacteria; phylum Actinomycetota; class Thermoleophilia; order Solirubrobacterales; family Thermoleophilaceae; genus AC-37. The sequence continues at coordinate 3,785 of VAWV01000083.1, read as the reverse complement.
AAGCCCGAGTACCAGCACACCGGGATCGCCGCTGCCATGTACGCGGAGCACTACCGCCAGGCGGCCCGCAAGCCGCAGGGCGGCGGTGAGATGGGCTGGATTCTCGAGTCCAACGAGGCGATGAACCGCGGCATGGAGGCGATGGGCGGCCGGATCGTGAAGCGCTACCGCGTGTACGAGCGGCTGTTCGCCTAGCAGCCGCCCCGCGGGTTACACTCGCCGCTCCCATGGACCCGGAGCAGGCCATCGACGATCGCCATCTGCCGGTGCTCGCCTCGGAGGTGCGGCCCATCGAGCCCGTGCCGAGCGCCGTGCTCTCCGCTCCGGCCGCGGCCGCGGCGGGCGGGTTCCTCGCGGGGATCGTCACGTTCGTGCTGGTGCGCGCCCTGCGCGCCCGCCCTGGCCGCTTCCGGCTCCGCCGGCGGCGCCGGGGCGGGGTGGAGCGGGCGCTCGAGATCGCGGCGTCGCGCTCGTTCCTGGTCGACGTCCACGTGATCAAGCGGTAGATGACCGCGGCCACCGCCGCGGTCGAGCTCGACGTCCGCCCTCTGGGCCCCTACCGGCTGCCGCCTGCGGGCCGCGACGGCATCCTGCGCAGGCGAACCGGCGCACTCGTGCGCGTGCTTCACATGGACGGCGAGCAGGCCGTGGCGCGGGCCTGGACCGTGAGCGGCGCGGTGCGGATCCGCGGTGAGGCCCGCACCCGCGAGACCGCCGCCTGGGCCGTCGAGCGGATGCGGTTCGCGCTCGGTGTCGACCACGACGTCCGAGGCTTCCAGCGCGCCTTCAACAAAGACCCGCTGCTCGGCCCCGTGATCCGTCGGAAGCCGTGGATCCGCCCGATCCGCCGGCCCGAGCCGTTCGAAGCGCTGGCGTGGGCGATTACCGAGCAGCTGATCGACTCCGACCGCGCCGTACGAATACAGCGGGCGCTGACCTGGCGCTACGGGCGCCGCAGCGCCTGCGGCACCCTGCGAGACGTGCCGGCCGCCGACGAGCTCGCGCGCCGCTGCCAGCCGGAGCTCCAGGCCTGCGACCTGTCGGCGGGGCGCTCGGTCGCACTGATCAGGGCGAGCCGCGAGGTGGCGGCCGGCCGGGTGGACCTCAGCCAGCACGAGCCGGCCTGGCGACGGCTTCTCACGATCCGCGAGATCGGCCCGTGGACGGTGGAGAAGCTCGCGTTCCACGGCCAGGGCCGCGACGATCAGCTGCCGGCCGGCGACCTGGCGTACATCAAGCTGGTGGGCCGCCTTGCCAGACTCGGGCGCCGGGCGACGGTGGAGGAGGTGCGGGAGTTCTTCGCCCCCTACGCGCCGCACGCCGCGCTGGCGGGGATCTACCTGCTGAACGCGCCCTACGCGTACGGCGGCCCGCCGCCGCGGCGGTTCAGGGGCCCTGCCCCGGTAGCAGCGCGTTGGTGAACGCGCCGGCGGCGCCGCCCCGGATCAGGCCGCCCGAGCGCAAGAAGTCGGCGAACGCCCGCCACTGCGCGGGATCCTGGTAGCCGAACGGCTTGCCGGACGGCGGCTGGAAGAAGGGGAGGGTGGCCTTGACCGCCGCCTTCTGGAGCTTCGGGTCGAGGTCCGGGTTGGCCTTGAGGAGCGCGCTCACGTCGCCCGGGTGGGCCTGCAGGTCGTGGGTGCCGCGCGCGACCGCTCCCAGGAAGCTGCGGATGGCGTCGGCGTTGTCCCTGGCGGCCTGCTCGCTGGTCACGAACACCAGCTCGTCGTACGTCGGCACGCCCGCCTTGTCCACCGGGATGACCACCGGGTTCTTCTTGCGCTGCCTCAGGTCGATCGCCTCGTAGTTGAGGAAGCCGCCGAGGATCGCGTCGACCTTCTTGGTCAGGAGCGCGGGCACCAGGTTGAAGCCCACGTTCTGCTCCTTCACACTCGCCGGGTTCACGCCGGCTCGCTGGAGGATCGCCTGCAGGAAGGCGTGCTGGTAGTCGATCCCGGCGGTGCCGACCTTCTTGCCGCGCAGGTCGGCCGGCCGCCGGATCTTGGATGCGGGCAGGGCGATCAGCGACGTGAGCGGGCGCTGGACCAGCGCGCCGACGGCGACCACCTTGAGCCCGTGGTCGCGGGCCCGGAGCACCTCCGGCTCGTATGAGATCGCGATGTCGGCGCGGCCCGCCGCCACCTGGCGGATCGGCGCGGCCGGGTCCGACGGCGCGCGGATCTTCACGTCAAGCCCGACCTGGCGGAAGCGGCCCTTCGCCTGCGCGGCGTAGATCCCGGCGTGGTCGGCGTTCGGGAAGAAGTCGAGGAGGAGCTGGAGCTGCTGGGTCTTCGACGGTCCGAGCCGCTCCTTCCGCTCCCCGCATCCGGAGAGCGCTCCGGCCGCGACCACGGCCGCCGCCGCCGCCAGTGCGAGGGCCCGCCTCACGCGCGGCTCCAGGGCGCCACGAGGCGCTGAATCAGGCTCACCGACCCGAACATCAGAAGCGACATGATCATCAGGATCACGATCCCCGCGTAGACACGCGGGGTCTGCAGCTGGTTGATGCCCAGCAGGACCAGCCGGCCGAGCCCCCTGTCCGCGCCCGCCCACTCGCCGAATACGGCGCCGATGACCGAGACCGTGGCCGCCACCCGCAGCCCGCTGAAGAGGCGCGGGAGCGACGAGGGGAGCTCGACCTTCCACAGCGTCGCCGCGCGGGAGGCGCCCATGCTGCGCATGAGCTTGAGGAGCTGCTCGTCGACCGACCGCAGCCCGTCCACCACGTTCACCGTGACCGGGAAGAAGCAGATCAGCGCGACGATCGCGATCTTCGGCCCGATCCCGTAGTCGAAGGCGAGCACGAAGAGGACCGCGGCGACCGGGATCGGAATCGCCTGCGACGCGATCAGGAGCGGATAGGCGGCGTCGCGCAGCGGGCGGAAGAGGTGCATCACCACTGCCGCCGCCAGCCCAAGCGCCACCGCCATGGCCAGCCCGAGCAGGACCTCCTCGAGCGTGGTCCAGGCGTTCGAGAGGAGGAGACTCGAGTCGTGGTCCAGCGCGCGGGCCGTCTCCACCGGTGAGGCGAGCGTCAGGTTGTCCACGCCGGGCAGGCTCGCGATCCCCTGCCAGGCGGCGACCGCCGCCACGAGCAGCGCGGAGCTGAGGGCCCAGCGCCTCATGCCTCGAGCACCTCCATGGCCCGTGCCTTCAGCTCCGCGAAGGCGGGCTCGGTGACGAGCTCGCGGCGGCGCCGGGGTCGAGGGAGGTCCACCACGAGCTCGGTGCGCACGTGGGCGGGGCGGGGCGAGAGCACGGCCACCCGGTCGGCCAGGACGAGCGCCTCGTCCACGTCGTGGGTTACGAGCAGCACGGTGCGGGGCTCTGCGGCGAGCGCGTCCGCAAGCCAGTCCTGCATCGAGCCGCGGGTGATCGAGTCGAGGGCGCCGAACGGCTCGTCCAGTAGCAGCACCGGCCGGCCGACCAGCAGCGTGCGCAGGAACGCCACCCGCTGGCGCATCCCGCCGGAGAGCTCGGAGGGCCGCGCGCGCTCGAACCGGCCCAGGCCGAAGCGCTCGAACAGCGGCGCCGCCCGGCGGCGCGCCTCGCCGCGCTGCACGCCCGCGCACTCCAGCGCGAGCGCCGCGTTGCCGATGGCGTCCCGCCAGGGCAGGAGCAGGTCGTGCTGGGGCATGAACGCAGAGGCGGTGCGCCTCTCGGCCGCGGACCCGCCCTTTCCGACCACGACCCGGCCGGCGTCGGGGTCCTGCAGGCCCGCGACGAGCTCGAGCAGGGTCGACTTGCCGCATCCCGACGGGCCGACAACGGCCACGACCTCGCCT
>VAWV01000082.1 GCA_005883295.1 Actinomycetota bacterium | reverse complement strand
GTGGGGATCGACGAATGCCGGGACCGCGATGAGGCCCTCGCCGTCCACCAGCTCGGCGCCGTCCGGCGCCTCCAGCGCGCCCGGCGCGCCCAGCTCCGCCACCTCGCCGTCCCGGATCAGAAGGTCGGCCGGTGCATCGAGCGCGGCCCGCGGGTCGAGCGCGTGCGCGGAGCGGATGAGCACGTCTCCCGGCTGGGCGGGTCCCGCGTGGTCGAGCCGCACGCCGCTCATGCGGGCTGCGGCTCGCCGGCCGCGGTGTCGCGGGCGAACCGGGACCCCGTGTCGGGCCCGCCACCGGTCAGTAGCTCGTAGAGGACCGCCATCCGCACCACCACCCCGGACTCCACCTGCTGCACGATCAGGGCCTGCGGCGAGTCAACCACCTCGCCGGCGAGCTCGACTCCGCGGTTGACCGGGCCGGGATGCATGAGGAGCTGCCCGGGAGCCAGCCGGCGGCCGTCGATCTGGTACCTCGCCGCGTACTCGCGGAGCGAGGGGACGAACGATCCAGTCATGCGCTCGTTCTGCATCCGCAGCGCGTAGATCACGTTCGCCTCCTCGATCCCTTCGAGCGACCAGCGGACGTCGCAGCCGAGCGCCTCGACCCCGCGCGGGATCAGCGTGGGCGGCCCGCAGACCGTGACCGAACAGCCCATCCGGCTGAACGCGAGCACCCCGGACCGGGCCACGCGACTGTGCAGCACGTCGCCGACGATCCAGATCTTGACCCCCTCGAGCGCGCCGAGCCGCCGCCTGAGCGTGTACACGTCGAGCAAGGCCTGGGTGGGGTGCTCGTGCTTGCCGTCGCCGGCGTTGATCACCGAGGCAGCGCTCCAGCGGGCCACGAGCCCGGCGGCGCCGGCGTGCGGGGAGCGGATCACGATGGCGGCCGGGTCGTAGGCCGAGAGGGTCTGGACCGTGTCCTTGAGCGACTCGCCCTTGTCCACGGACGAGCCCACCGACTTGATGTTCACGACGTCGGCCGAGAGCCGCTTGGCCGCTAGCTCGAACGAGGAGCTCGTGCGGGTGGAGGCCTCGTAGAACAGGTTCACGATCGTCCGCCCCCGCAGGGTCGGGACCTTCTTGATCTCCCGGACCGAGACCTCCGCGAAGCTCTCCGCGCGATCGAGGATCAGCTCGATGTCCGCGCGGCTGAGATCGTCGACCGAGACCAGGTCCTTTCCTCTCATGCCAGCACCTCCGCCCCGTTCGGGGAGATCGTGACCTCGTCGACCCCGTCCAGCTCCTGCACGCGCACGTTCACGCGCTCGCTGCGGGCGGTCGGAAGGTTCTTGCCCACGTAGTCGGGTCTCACCGGCAGCTCGCGATGGCCGCGATCCGTGAGGACCGCGAGCTGCACGCGCCGCGGGCGGCCGTAGTCGAAGATCGCCTCGACGCCGGCCCGCACCGTGCGGCCGGTGTAGAGCACGTCGTCGACGAGGACCACCGTGTAGTCCTCGATCGGGAACTCGATGTGAGACGCGTGCACCACCGGCTGCCGCCCGGCCGAGCGGAGCTTGAGGTCGTCGCGGTAGAACGCGATGTCGATGTCGCCCAGGGGGACGGGCGCTTCGCACAGATCCGTGAGGAGCTCGTGGATCCGGGCGGCGAGGATCGCCCCGCGGCGGTGGATACCGACGATCGCCACTCGCTCGCCTGCGTTTCGCTCGACGATCTCGTGTGCGATCCGCACCAGGGTCCGGCGCATGTCGTCGGCCCCGAGTACGGGGTTCTCGTCCTGCACGTCGTTCCTTCCTGGCCTCGCTGGACCCGGTTAAAGGGATGACTTGCGCTGGCTACGGTACCAGCAGGCTCCGACGGCCCACCTACCCGGCGGGGCCGGGCTTCGGGTCCCGGGTCGCCCGGATGTGGACCGGCGGGCCGCGCTCGGGGAACGGGATGTCCACGCGGTCGAAGTCGCGCGGGACGATCGTGTTCTCGAACACCTGGCGGGCCTCGTCGCGGAGGTCCGGACCGGCATAGCGCTGCGACACGTGCGTGAGCGCCAGCAGCTTGACCTCGGCCTGGCTCGCCAGCTCGGCGGCCTGGCGCGCGGTGGAGTGGCCGGTCTCCCTCGCGCGGTCCGCCTCCTCGTCGCCGAACGTGGCCTCGTGCACGAGCAGGTCCGCGCCGTGGGCCGCCGCCGCGGTCATGGCCGACGGCGCCGTGTCGCCCGCCAGCACGATCTTCCGGCCCCGCCGCGCCGGCCCCACCACCTGCTCCGGCCGCACCTCGCCGTTCGCTCCCTCCACGGGCTCCCCGCGGTGGAGCCGGCCGAAGGCGGGTCCGGGCCGGACGCCCAGCTCGCGGGCGCGCTCCTCGTCGAAGCGGCCCAGGCGCTCCTCCTCCACCAGGGCGTAGCCGTAGGCCCGCACGCGGTGGTCGGTCTCGAAGGCGGCGATGCGGTACCCGTCGCGGTTCAGCTCCTGGTTCGGCTCGAGCTCCACGAGCGTCACCTCGAACGGCACCCGGCCGACGATCGGGCGCAGCGCGTTGAAGAGCGATCGCAGGCCGGGCGGCCCGTACACGGTCAGGGGCCGTTCACGGCCTCGCAGCCCGAAGGTCTTCAGCATCCCCGGGAGCCCGAGGAAGTGGTCGGCGTGGAAATGGGTGACGAAGATCTCCTCGAGGTCGATCAGCCCGATCGATCGCAGGAGCTGGCGCTGCGTGCCCTCGCCGCAGTCGAAGAGCAGGCGGTCGCCGCCGCGCCGCACCAGCAGGGCGGGCAGCCCACGCGCGGCGGTGGGTGCCGATCCGGCGGTCCCGACGAAGATCACGTCCAGGTCCATCTGCCTATCTTCGCGCGTGCGCGCTCTAGCCCCGAGGACGTGGTCGACCTAATGCACGTGATAGATGCTCGAGGTCGACCACGTCTGGCAACGAGCGGCCACGGGCGCAGGCGCGTCACTCGAGATCCAGGATCTCGAACGCGATCGAGCCGTCCACCACCGTCGCGCGGCCCATCGTGTGACGCGGCTGCCGCCGCCGGTCGGTCGGACTGCCCGGGTTGAAGAGCTGGAACGCGCCCTCGACCGCGTGCAGCGGGATGTGGGAGTGCCCGAACACCACGGCGTCGGCCTCGGGGAACCGGCGCCGCATGTGCTCGAGGCGCCCTCGCGCGGGCCCCGCGTCGTGCACCAGCGCGATTCGTGCGCCCGCGGCTTCGATCAGGCGCGCCTCGGGGAGCCGCGCGCGCACCTCCGCGGAGTCGACGTTTCCATGCACCGCGGCGACCGGCGGCCCGAGCGATTCGATGTCGTGGAGGACCTCAAGAGCCGTGAAGTCGCCCGCGTGCAGGATCAGGTCGGCGGCCGCCATCTCCTTCCAGCACCGGTCCGGGATGCGCCGGCCGCCCCGCGGCAGATGGGTGTCGGCGACGATCGCGAGACGCACGGGCGGCAGCGTAGGTAGTGCCGCAAACGCGGGCAGTTGGGCATCGCGACGGTCCGGGCACAAACCGGAGGAATGTCACGTTTAACTTACTGAACGGTTGGTAAGTTCCAGGGAGGGAGAAGCAACCGGAGGGGAGCCGATCGCATGACCACGTCCGCCAAGAGAGCGACCGCCGTCCTTGCCCTTGCCGTCGGGGTGCAGCTTCTCGCTGCGCCGGCCGCATTCGCGGCCGCAA
>VAWV01000081.1:1284-8398 GCA_005883295.1 Actinomycetota bacterium | reverse complement strand
GGGACCTCGGCGAGCGCGTCGAGTAGCTCGCCCGCGGCGAACACGTACGCGCCCACGTTGATCTCCTTGAGGCCCAGGATCTCAGGGTCGACGCCCTCCGAGTGCTTGGTCTCGACGATCCGCTCGATCGAGCCGTCTGGTCTGCGCACGACGCGGCCGTAGCCGCTCGGATCGATCGCGCTCGTGGTGAGCACGGTGGCCGCTGCGCCGCGCTCGCGATGGGTCTCGATCATGGCCGCGATCGTCTCCCGTGAGACCAGCGGATGGTCGCCGGAGAGCACGACGACGTCCTCCGACGCGGCGACCGCGTCCCGGGCGGCGAGGACGGCCGCGCCGGTGCCCTCGCCCTCGACCTGCTCCGCGATCTCGACTCTCCCGTCGAGCCGTTCCGCCACGCCCTCACCGGGCCGCGTGATGCAGACCACGCGGCCGGCCCCGGCGCCGCGGGCGGCCTCGGCCACCCACAGCACCATCTCGCGGCCGCAAACGGGGTGAAGGACCTTCGCGAGCTCCGACCGCATGCGGGTGCCGTGGCCGGCCGCCATGATCAGGACGGTCATGTCGCGCGCCATCGAGGTTCCAGCGTAACGCGCTGAGCTCCCCCATTCGCGCGGTCTTATCCTCCGATTGCCACTGGGGGGTCGTCTAGTTGGCAAGACGCGGGGTTTTGGTCCCCGAAAGGACGGGTTCGAATCCCTCCCCCCCAGCGTTCGACATGGCGCAGCCTGCCCTAGCCCGTCCGGGCCTCGTGGGAACATGTGTTCGTGGCACGACGGCCCCGATATTCGGAGAGCGAGGCGCGCGAGGCGGTCGCGCGCTCGCTCAACTTCTCGGAAGTGTTGCGCCTCCTCGGACTCCGGCCGGCGGGGGGCAATCACCGCACGCTCCGAAAGAACCTCGACCGCTGGGGCATATCGACCGAGCACTTTGACCCACTCCGCGCGAACCGGCACCCTCGTCCGAGATATGCCCGTCCGCTCGAGGAGGTCCTCGTGCGGGATTCGACCTATTCGCGGAATGCACTCAAGCGTCGCCTCTACAAGGCCGGCGTGAAGAGACGGGCCTGCGAGCTGTGCGGGCAGGGGGAGCTCTGGCGCGGCCGCGAGATGGCGCTCATCCTCGACCACGCCAACGGGGTCGCGACGGACAACCGCCTCGAAAACCTGCGCATCGTCTGTCCCAACTGCGCGGCGACCCTGCCGACGCACCGCGGAAGGAACGTGGACCCGGTCGCACCTCGGGAGTGCCTTCGTTGCGGGTCGGCGTTTCGGCCGCGGTCCTCTCGGCAGCGCTATTGCTCGCTGGAATGCGGCCAGCGTGTCGGGCAGCCCGGGCCGCGCCCGGATCTCCGCAAGGTGGAGCGTCCTCCCACCTCTGAGCTCCTCGCGGCGATCGACCAGCTCGGTTACGTGGCGGTCGGGCGAGGCTATGGCGTCTCGGACAACGCGATTCGCAAGTGGCTTCGCGCGGACGGGGTGGATCCACCGCGCCGCACGTGGCCCAATCGCCGGCGAGAGCCGCAGCCACTGCCGGCCGAGCCGCCCGCGGCTTCAGCTAGCGCACGCGCGCCAGCTCGAAGCCGCACATCGTGTCCACGTCCTCCAGCTCCGAGATCTCCAGCACTTCGAGCACGCAGCCGCAGTCGCAGGCGAGCGCCTCCAGCTCGTCGAGCGAGCCGTAGGCCTCGAAGGTCTCGGCGCAGCCGCCGTCGCCGCATATCAGCAGGGCGCGGAACACGGGCGCGATGGTGAGGCCGGCTCCGGACGTCTTGGGCGACCGCACCGAGCCGGCCCCCGGGCCGTCGGGCCGCTAGCGGTCCGGCCCGTCCTGCGGCACCTGGCCGGCCTCGGCGCCCGGTTCGCTCGCCGGTCCGCGTGGCGGCATGATGCCCAGGACCCTCATCGCCTTGAGGCCGAGGCTCAGCCGCTCGCGCCCGTCGGTCGAGCCCACGTCGAGGCCGGTGAGCTCCCGGACGCGCTCGAGCCGGTAGCGGATCGTGTGGCGGTGCGTGTAGAGCTCCTGGGCGGTCCGCGCAACGCTGCCGTCCTCGTCGAGGAACGTCTCGAGCGTGCGGACGAGCTCGGTGTCGTACTGCTCGTCGTAGGTCACGAGCGGCTCGATGGTCTCGTCGTGGAAGCGCTGGAGCTCGGCAGGGTCGTCCGTGAGCACCGGCAGCAGCAGCCGGTAGGACCCGGTCTCCTCGAAGGCCAGGAAGCCCCGCCGCTCGGCCTCCGCCACGTTCGCCGCGAGGATCGCCTCCACGCCCGCGCGCGGCACGTCGACAGGATCGCCCGCGGGCCGGCTGACGGCCACCGTGATCTCGTAACCCGACAGGCCGCGCTGGAGCTCGCGGTGGATCGATTCCGCGGCGCGGCGCGGCAGCTCGGGGGGCGTCGCCGGCACCACCACGACCAGCTCGCGGGCGTCCTCGGCCGCGGCGTGCGGGCTCCGCGCCGCGCTCACCTCGACCGCGGCCGTGAGCGCCAGCGGCGAGGCCGCGCGGGCGGCGCGCTCCACCAGCGCCAGTATCCGGGCCCGCCAGTCTCCCTCCTCGGGCACCTGGGGATGCGCGCGCGCGACCACGACGCCCGCCCCCTCGCTCAGGTCCGCCCCGAGCTCGTTGGCGCGCGCGAGGATGTTGTCCCGGTCGGTCACCCGGCGCGCCAGCAGGTCGCTCACAAAGCTCGCGACCGCCGCCTCGCTCGCCCGTTCCGGCGCGCGCGAGCGCTCGAGCTCGAGCGCGATGAGCGTCCCGACCATCCGCACGAGCGCCGGTGGAGGCGGCGCACCGCGCGGGCGGTAGCGAAGCTCGCCCACCAGCTCGTCCGCCACACGTAGGTCCAGCACCTCGCGCCCACGCGATCCCGACAGGACCGTTCGCTCGTCGTCGGGCGACTGCGCGGCGACTGCGAGCACGTTGCCCGCCCTGTCGACGACGGCGATCGTCGCGCCGAGCGCGCGCTCCGTCGCGCGCGCCACCTCGGGCAGGCCTGCGCCCGACTCGACGGCGGCCGAGACGTCGCCGAACGCATCCAGGAAGTCTCCGGTCGGTTGCGCGAGCTTCTCAGTCATGGGCGTTCCCCGGACGGCGCCCGCGCCGGCAGCGCCGGCTCGGCATCAGGCCCCGCGGATGTACAGGTAGATGATGCCGGCCCCAACGCCGACACCGATGCCGACCAGCGCGGCAAGGATGAAGAGGGTCAGGAAGCTGGCGGCGATCTTCTCCCAGAGACGGCCGTACGAGCCCCAGGCCGGAGCGACGATGAAGAGCCCGTATGCCACGAGCGTGACGGCGCCCGCGAGCCCGAGCGAGATCTGGGTGTACGAGAGGTGCGTCACGAAGGCCACATTTTGACGCACGGGCGCGACGGTGCCCAGTCGCGGCCCGCCGCGCAGCCGATCGCGTCAGGCGCGAAGCGCCTCGACGAGCGAAGGCGCCCAGTCGCTCAGCCGCGAAGCTCGACGATGAGCGCGCGCTCGTCGAGGTCGGCCGCGGCGGCCTCCGCGACCGAGCGGTCCGCGAACACGCCGAACACCGTGGGACCCGAGCCGCTCACCGCGGCCGCCATCGCTGCGCGGTCGAGGAGTGCCCTGCGCGTGCCGGCTATCTCCGGACGCAACGCGATCGCCGCCCCTTCGAGGTCGTTCTCCATCCTGGACGCGAGCTGCTCGAGCGGCAGCCCGGCCAGTGCCCGGATCTCCTCCGGATCGAGTTCCTCGCGGACCGAGCCGATCCGATCGGCCTCCGCATAGACCTCGCCGGTCGCGAGACCGCCCTCCGCCGGGACGAGCACGAGCGCCATGGCCGGCAGCGTGACCGGCTCCACCTGCTCGCCGGTGCCCCACACGACCGCATGACGCGGCGTCACCTGGCTCGGCACGTCCGAACCGAGCTCGGCCGCCAGCCGACGCAGGTCGTCGTCGGTGAGCGGTGTGCCGGCCAGCCGGTTCGCCGCGCGCAGGACAGCCGCGGCGTCCGCGCTCCCGCCCGCGAGTCCTGCCGCCAGCGGTATCCGCTTCTCGATCTCCACTCGAAGGCGCGGAAGCCCGCCGGACACCGCGCCGCGGAACGCCTCGACGGCCGCGGCCGCGAGGTTGGGTCCCGGCAGGGACGGCCGGCACAGCACCTCGTCGCGGTCGCCCGGGGCAACCGTCACGTCGTCGGCGAGGTCGATCGATGCGAGCAGCGAGCAGACCGCGTGCAACCCGTTGGCCTGCACCGGCCCAACGTGCAGCACCAGGCCGGCGAGCGGACCAAGGCGCTCCTCCCCGAGGCGCTCCGCCAGGCGGGTGAAGTCCGCCGGCGCGAGCCGCTCGGCACGCGCATCGGGCGGGTGCCCGAGCTCCTCGAGGGCGGCCCGGGCGGCGGCGCGAAGGTCGTCCGCGGCGCCCGCGGCGAGCGCCAGCGATCCCGCGAGGGTCTTGCGGCGGTGCGCGAACGCGGCATGCACGAGTCCGGTCAGGAGGGGTGATGGCGGCGCCCAGGTGCGCCGGAGCACGACGATCGCCGACTCCACGCGCGGCGATGGGTGGAACACGGCCGCTGGCACCCGGCGCTCGACGCGCACCTCACACGCGAGCTGCGCCAGCACCGACGTTGCCCCGTAGGTCTTCGAGCCCGGCGCAGCGGCCAGGCGCTCGCCAACCTCGCGCTGCACCATGGCCACCCACAGCGCCGCCTCCTCCAGCTCCTCGATCGACTTGAGGATGACCGTTGCCGCGACCCCATAGGGGAGGTTCGCGATGACCTTCGACGGCACCGGGTCGAGCGCGGCGAAGTCCAGCTCGACCGCGTCGGCGAGGTGAAGCGTGACGTTCCCGTGCGGTGCGAGCGCGTCCTCCAGCGCGGGCTCGAGCGCCGCGTCGATCTCCACGACGTGCAGGTGGCCCACCCGCGGGGCGAGGTACTCCGACAGGACACCGAGCCCTCCCCCGACCTCGAGCACGACATCGACCCGCTCGAGCTCCGCCAGGCGCCCGATCACCCGCAGGATGTTGTCGTCGATCAGGAAGTTCTGGCCGAGCTCGCGGTTGGGGCGTACCCCGAACCGCCGCAGGCGGCGCAGGCTTGCCTGGCGGGGCTCGGCCGTCGCAATCACCACCCGAATACCCGCGCCGCCGTTCGCTCCACAGCGGCCTCGAGCTCCGCGTACGAGACCCCGCGCAGGTCGGCAACGTGCTCGGCGGTGGCCACGACGTTCGCCGGTTCGTTCGGTTTTCCCCTGACTGGCTGCGGCGACAGGTATGGCGAGTCCGTCTCGACCATCAGGAGGGCGGCCGGAACGTCGCGGGCCGCGGCCTGGAGCTCGGTGGCCTTCGGATACGTGACGTTCCCGGCGAACGAGCAGACGTACCCCCGCTCCACGCATTCCTCGAGGCGTCCCGGAGCCGAGAAGCAGTGCAGCACGACTGTGACGCCGTCGGCGCGATCGCGGAGGATCGCAAACGTGTCCTCCTCCGCCTCGCGTGTATGGACCACGACCGGCAGTCCGAGCCGCCGAGCGAGGTCGATCTGGGCCTCGAACCCCCGCAGTTGATCGGCCCGCGGCGCGCGGTCGCGGTAGTAGTCGAGCCCCGTCTCGCCGATCGCACGCACAGCCGGATCCGCGGCCACCCGCTCGATCGCCTCGACGTCCGCGTCGCCGAATCCGGCGGCCTCATGGGGATGGCGTCCCACGACCGCGAAGACCTCCTCGTGCGCGTGCGCGGCATCCACCGCCCGCCCGGCCGAGGCGGCGTCGATGCCAACCGTCGCCAGTCTGGTGACCCCGGCCTCGCGCGCGTGCTCGACCAGAGTCGCGTCGGGCGGCTCGCAGTGGTCGAGATGGCAGTGGCTGTCGATCACTCGATGCGTGGAAACAGGGGCGGGATCGAGCTCACCCGCGTGGCGCCTCCCACACCGCCGAAGCGCGCGGACTCGAGCGCCCGATCCTCGTGCCCGAGCGCCGAGAGGAGCTTGTCGGTCGACTCCGGCATGAACGGATGCAGCAGTAGCGAGACCACCCGGAGCCCCTCCGCGAGTGAGTACAGGACCTGGTCGAGGCGCGCCGCCTGTGAGTCGTCCCTCGCGAGCTGCCACGGCGCCTCGTCCTGGACGTACCGGTTGAGTGTGCGAACGAGCTTCCACGTCTCCTCGAGCGCGCCCGAGACGTCGACCTCGTCGAAGCGCTCGGCGACCCGCTCCACAGCGCCGTCGAAGGCCTCGGAGAGACCGGGTGGGGGCGGCGCCTCGGGCACCACGCCGTCGCGGTAGCGCTCGATGAGCGGAAGCGACCTGCTCGCGAGGTTGCCCAGCTCGTTGGCCAGCTCGGCGGTGTAGCGGGTCTCGAGGTCCTCCGTCGAGACGTTTCCGTCCTGTCCGAACGTCACGGCCGCGATGAGGTAGTGCCGCAGCGCGTCGACCCCGTAGACCTCGCTCACCTTGAACGGGTCGAGCACGTTGCCGAGCGACTTGGACATCTTGTGCTCGTCCATCAGGAGGTACCCGTGGATGTAGATCCGCTCGGGCAGCTCCAGATCCGCGGCCATGAGGAGCGCAGGCCAGAACACAGCGTGGAACTTGAGGATGTCCTTGCCGATCACGTGTACGGTCGCGGGCCAGAAGCGATCGCTGAGGTCCTCGCCATCGCGCGCGAAGCTGAGCGCCGTGTAGTAGTTGAGGAGCGCGTCGAACCAGACGTAGAAGACATGCCCCTCGTCCCACGGGACCGGCACTCCCCAGCCCAGCCGCGACCGGGTGAGCGATACGTCGTTGAGCCCCTGCTTGACGAACGACAGCGCCTCGTTGTAGCGGATGCTCGGGAGCACGAAGTCCTTCCGCTCGGCGTAGAGGCGCTCCAGCGGCTCCTGGAACTCGGACAGCTTGAAGAAGTAGTTGTCCTCCTTCTCCTTCTCGAGGACGATCAGGTGGATCGGGCAGCGGTTGCCGTCCACGAGCTCGGCCTCGGTCTTGAAGTCGGCGCAGCGCGGGCAGTACCAGCCCTCGTAGGTCCCCTCGTACACGTAGCCGCGGTCGTAGACGGACTGAAGCACGCGCTGGACCGCCGCCTCGTGCCGCGGATCCGATGTGCGGATGAAGAAGTCGTTGGACGCGTTCACCCGCTTGACGAGCGCG
>VAWV01000081.1:0-1254 GCA_005883295.1 Actinomycetota bacterium | reverse complement strand
CGGTGAGGAAGAACACGTCCTCGCCACGCTGCCGCATGTGCCGCGCCAGGACGTCGGCCGCGATCGTGGTGTACGCGTGGCCGAGATGCGGCTGCGCGTTCACGTAGTAGATCGGCGTGGTGACGTAGTAGGGCACGCAGCGATGCTATCTGCGGGTTGACGCACGGAAGCAACGGATCGGTCCCTGGTCACGAGTGGAGCGCACGGCGCGCGGGTGCGAATGCATGCCGCACCGATCTGGCCGTGCGCGTGGGTCGCCCGAGCGCCAACGCCGCCGCGACGAGCCCGATGCAGGCGGCGAACCAGCCGGGATCGAAGCCGTCGCCCTGCCCACCCGAGCGGCGCCGAGCCGCGGCGCGGAGCGACATCCCGGGACGGAGCCGATCGATCCGAGCGGACGGCCGTGCCGGGACGTGAGCTGCGCGCGGCCCCACCGCCGGCGGCGGCGACGTGGCAGTGGCGCCACCGGCGCGGTGCGGAACCGGGTGGCGCTGCGCGATCCCGTCGCGCGCGGCGGCGAGCAACGACACGGGGGCCTTCGTCTGGCGAAGACCAGCGGAGGTCCCGAGGCCGGCCGCGTGAGCCGCACCCGCTGCCGCGACCGGCGCGGCCACCGCTGCAAGCGGCGCGTCGACGTTTGCGCTGATCCCGGCGGGCTTGGTCGCCGGTGCCGGCGCCAGCCTTGGGCCGGCCGCGACGCCGACCGGGACCGGCAGAGCACGCGGTGCGGTCGCGGGCAACGGCGGCGGCGAGGGCGGGGTGACGGGCAGGAAGTCGAGCGGGTCGTGATAGGCGAACCGGCTGCCGGCGTCGCGCACTCCGAAGTGGAGGTGCGGTTCGGCGGCCGAGCGCCGACCGGTGGTCCCCACCGCGCCGAGTGAATCACCCGCGACGACCCTGTCGCCGGCCGCGACGTGAATCGAGGAGAGGTGGAGGTAGGAGGTGTCGAGGCGGCCGTCGGCCGTGCGCACGGCCACGGCCAGCCCGGACGATCCGACGAGACCCGCGAACGTGACCCTGCCGGCGGTCGCGGCTACGACCGGCGTACCGACCGGCGCGGCGATGTCGATCCCGCGGTGCTGCCCACCCGCGTACGGGTCCGAGCCGTTGCGATAGGGGGTGATGACCTGTCCGCGGACGGGCCACTGCCATCCAGGCGATGCGGTGGCGGGCGGCGCTGAGGCTAGGAGCAGCAGAACGGCGGCGGCGAGGGAGAGGGCGATTGATCTCATGCCGCGACGGTAAGTGCGCGAG
>VAWV01000080.1 GCA_005883295.1 Actinomycetota bacterium | reverse complement strand
GGTGCTGGTGGGCGTGGCGCCGATCGCCGCGCTCGGGCTCGTGGCGCTGGCGCCCCTGCTGCTGCGCAAGGGCACGGGGTCGCGCTTCGGCCGCCTCCATCCCTGGGTGGCCAAGCTGCGCGCGGCGATGATCGAGGCGCGCCGCGGGCTCAAGGTCTTCCGCAACCCCCGGCTCGGAGCCTGGGCGGCGTTCATGCAGCTGCTCGCCTGGGCCATTCAGTGGTTCGCCTGCTACACGCTGCTGGTGGCGCTCGGCCTCGATCAGAAGGCCGGGCTCGGCGCGGCCGCCGCCGTGCTGTTCGCCGTGAACGTGACCGCGGTGATTCCCGCCACGCCCTCGAACATCGGGGTCTTCCAGGCGGCCTGCGTCGCCGTCCTCTCCGCGTACGGCATCAATCACACCGACGCGTTCGCCTACGGGATCATCCTCCAGGCGGTGGAGGTGGCGACCGCGTTTGCGCTCGGCATGCCCTCGCTCGTGGGAGAGGGCATGTCGTGGAAGGACCTCAAGCTGCGCGCGCTGCACGCCACCCCGGTCGAGCTCTCGGTGAGGGCGCGGCGCTCAGCGCGCGACGGCGCCGAGGCCTAAACCCGGCGCCGGCGCCATGCGCTGGCTCGTCGACGGCATGAACGTGATCGGGTCGCGGCCCACCGGCTGGTGGCGCGACCGCCCGCGCGCCCAGCGCGAGCTGATCGACGAGCTCGAGGCATTTGCTGCCGCGACCGGGGACGACGTGGCGGTGGTGTTCGACGGCCGGCCCTTCGAGCTACCGGGCGGTGGCCGGGTGGAGGTGGCCTTCGCCGCGGGCGGGCGGGGCGCCGCCGACGACGCGATCGCCGAATCGGTTGCGGCTGACGCGGACCCTGGCTCGCTCACGGTGGTCACCTCGGACTCGGAGCTCGCGGGACGCACGCGCCGAGCGGGCGCCGACGTTGCTCCGTCAGGGTCGTTCAGGCGGCGGCTCGACGAGGGCTAGGGTCCCTCGCCGCCCTCGCCCGGTGCTCCGCCACCAAACACGCTCTCGCAGTTCTTCACGCTGTCGTGTGAGTCGACGAACGCCTTGTCGTGCTTGCCCTTCCCGCAGTCGATGGCGTCGTGCTTGCCGTCGTTGGCATGGATCGTGTCGTTGCCTGGCCCGCTGTTCAGCTGTCGTTGCCGGAGCCCCCGAACAGCCTGTCGTTCCCGTTCCCCCCGTCCAGGCAGTCGGCGCCCGCCCGCCCAAAGAGCTTGTCGTTCCCGCTCAGGCCCTGAAGCAGGTCGCCCTTGGGCGTCCCGTTCAGCGTGTCGTTGCCCGCGGTCCCGACCTTGCGGTTGGCGCAGGGCCCGGACCTGAGCAGGACCTTCGTGGTCGCGGTCGCGCTGTTGTTCGCCAGGTTGGCTTCGACGTTCGCGGGGATCGCCGTCGCAGTGTTCGAGATCGTGCCTGTGTGCAGCACCTGGACGCGCAGGGTGACCACCGCGCGGCCGCCCACGGGGATGTTGCCCAGGTTGCAGACCTCGGTCTGCGTGTCGGAGCACGGGGATCCCTGGCTGGTGTTGCTGGTTCCGGGACTGACCGATGAGGGGAGGGCGTCCGTGACCTTGACGGCGTGGGCCGTGGTCGTCCCGACGTTCTTCACCGTGATCGTGTAGCTGAGCGTGTCGTTCACCTGGATGGGGTCGGGCGCGTCGCTGATCGAGACCGACACGTCACCGGGCTCCGCCTCGATCGCGCCGATGTCGCAGCCTCCCTGCTGGGGCCGGGAGACTCCGCGCTGATCGGTGGCCGGGCAGGTGCCGGAGTCGCCGGCGTTGATCGCTGCGCTCCCGGCGGCCGGGAACTGGGTATTGGTCGGCCCGCCGTTGTCGGTGAGTGCGCCGAGCTTGGGGTCGCCGTTTACGTCGGAGCTCTGGGTGAACCCGCACGTCCCTCCCTGCTCCAGGTTGAAGCCGTTCGACGTGATCGCGGTGTCGCAGTTGGCCGAGGTCGGGCTCGCGGCGGTGTTCCCGGAGACGATCGAGTTGTTGGACGAGACCGAGCCCGTTGCGAGCTGGATCCCGCCGCCGCTCACCTTGGCGCTGTTCGACGCGATCGTCGCGTGGGTGAGGGTGGTGCTCGCGCCGGCGTTCGAGAGTCCACCGCCGCCGAAGGTGGCCGTGGGCGAGCCGGTCTGGAAGTTGTTGCTTACGGTCGAGTTCGTCAACGACAACGTCGTGCCGCCGGCGTCGATCCCGCCGCCGTTGTTGGCCGCGAAGTTGTTGCTGATCGTCGAGCCCGTGATCGTGAGGTCGGAGTTGCCCGTCTCGCTGATGCCGCCGCCCGTCTGCGCCTGGTTGCCGGCGATTGTGGAGTCGGTAATGAAGACCATTGCGTTCGGGGAGGCGGCGTCCCCCGTGATCCGGATGCCGCCGCCGCCGGCGCTCGACACGACCCCGCCGGTGATGGTTACGGCGGAGATGTGGAGCTCGGCCTGTTGCTGGACGTCGAAGACGCGGTCGATGCTGTCCGCGTTGATGGTCGTGCTCCGGGCTCCGGCGCCCGTGATCGTGAGCTTGCCGTTGTTGAGAACGTCGAGATCGCCCTTGTTGCTCGTGTCGTCGGTGCCGGCGGTGTTCGCGGCGATAACCGCTTCACGCAGCGAGCAGCTCGGATCGCCGACGAAGCACGCGCCCACGTCGGCCTGATCGGCGGTCGTGGTGACGTTGTACGTGACGGCGTGCGCCGCCGGCGCGAACACGAGAAGGGCGACGGTGGCCCCGAGCAGGTGTCGAGCTCGCCGTACCAGGGTGCGAAGTAGATCGAACCCGGCACCCCGGGTCAAGCTCCCTTAACAGGGTGCTACTGGCCGGTAAAGGGGAACGAGGAGATTTTCCAGCCCCCGCCGACGCGCACGAGCCGGATCGGCTTGTCGCTCTGGCCCGCGATCTGGGCGGTCGCGTGGTCACCGTTCACGGCGAGGATCCTGACCGGGGGGTCCTGGATGAGGCGGCGCGCCTCGGCCACCTTCGGGGGCGACGCCTGTGCCACAAGGGTGTCGACGTAGCGCTTCATCGCGTTGCCTACCTGCTTGCAGGTCCCGCCCTGGCCGACGCCGGCGGACATCCGGAGGAGCTGGTTCATGGCGACGGGGGTGAGCTGCCTGCACGCGGTCTCGCCGTCGCCGGTCATGATCGCGGTCTCGTAGGTCCGCACCACCTGCGTCACCTGGCGGGCCTGGTCGCTTTGCGCGCCGCCCGCGAACTGCGTCAGGACGAGCGCGAGCGCGCCGGCGAACAGGAGCGCGGCGATCGCCAGCACCGGCCGCCGCGAGCCCGCGGGACTCTGGGACGGCGAGGGAGCGATCGGGGGCAGGGTGTCGGACGTCCGCGCGCGCACGGCGCCGGTGTCCTGGAACTGCATGCGGTCCACGTCGCGGGTATCGGCGGCGTCGCCGGCGCCCTTGAGACGGAGCTAGGCAGCGGCCTGACCGGGTTCCTCCGACTCCGGGTCGTCCTCGTAGTTCTCCGAATCGTCGAAGGACATCTTCCCGTCGAGGATCCGGTGGCCCTTCCGTCGCCGGGGGTCGGCGATGATCTGGTCGGGCGCGGGCTTGTCGGAGAGCTTGCCGCTCTTCATCCCGAAGTAGGCCGCCTGCGGGTGGTGGGCGACGATCGCCAGCGTTGACTGCTCGGGCTCGAGGGCGTAGCCGCTCGAGAGCGACAGCCCGATCCGCGGCGCGTCGAGGAGGCGGAAGACCTTCTCGTGCTCGGACTGCTCCGGGCAGGCTGGGTAACCCCACGAGTAGCGGCGGCCCTGCGAGGGCAGGATCCCGAGCTCCCGCCGCACCTCCGAGTGCAGCCACTCCGCCATCCCCTCGGCCACCTGGACGCCGAGGCCGTGGACGTACAGCTGCTCGGTGAACTCTCCCTCGCGCTCGAGCCGCTGCACCACCTCGGTGACCTTCGGGCCGGCGGTGACGGCCTGGATCGCGGCCACATCGCGCTCGCCCGAGTCGAGTGAGCGGTAGAAGTCGGCGAGGCAGATGCGGTCGTGGCCGGGCTGCCGGGGGAAGACCAGCCGCTCGAGCTCGCGCTCGGGATCGTCGGGATCGAACACGATCAGCTCGTTGCCCTGCGACGCGACCGGGAAGTAGCCCAGCAGCGCGCGCGGCTCGATGAAGTCCTGCTCTTCCCAGAGCCGCCGTAGCGTCGGGCGGAACTCGTCGCGCAGGAGCGCCTCCCAGGCTTCGCCCTTCACGCCGCGGCCGCCCCAGTGGAGCTTGAAGAGCACGTGCAGGTCGAGGTGCGGGAAGACCTCGTTGAGGTCGACCGGGATCTCGCGCACCCCCCAGAAGGGTGGCTCGGGCACCGGGTTGTCGGTGCGCGCCGCCGAGCGAACGGAGTCGTCATCGGTGGGCGCCTCCTCGGGCTCAGGGCCCTTCTCACGCAGGCCCTGCGCCTCGGCGCGGATCTTCTCGACGAGCGCCGCATGCGCGTCGCCGTCCACCAGCTGGTCCATCACCCCGAGGCCCTCGAAGGCGTCCTTGCAGTAGAAGACGCCGGGCTCGTAGATCTCGTCGGACTCCTTGCCCTTGGGGTACAGCGCACGGCGCCCGAAGTCGCGGTTGATCGCCGCGCCGCCGATGAGCACGGGATAGCCGAGGCCCTTCTCGTGCAACTCGCCGATGCACGCCGGCATCTGCTTCGAGGTCGACACGAGCAGCGCCGAGAGGCCGATCGCCGTGGCGTCGTGCTCCTGGGCGGCGTCGAGGATGGTCGAGATCGGCACCTGCTTGCCCAGGTCCACGACCGTGTAGCCGTTGTTGGTCAGGATCGTGTTGACCAGCGACTTGCCGATGTCGTGCACGTCGCCGAACACGGTGGCCAGCACGACCGTGCCCTTCGTGTAGCCCTCGATCTTGTCGAGGTACTTCTCGAGCTGGGCCACGGCGCGCTTCATGACCTCCGCCGACTGGAGCACGAACGGCAGGATCAGCTCGCCGGCCCCGAACTTGTCGCCCACCTCCTTCATCGCCGGCAGCAGGACGTCGTTCAGCGTCGGGACCGCGCCGATCTTCTCCACTGAACGGTCGATGTCGGCCTCCACGCC
>VAWV01000210.1 GCA_005883295.1 Actinomycetota bacterium | reverse complement strand
TGCTTGACGCGCTTGGGCTGCAGCATGCCTTACCGGCCCTCCGGTCTCGGGGCGCCTCCGCCCCGCTGGCCGCGCCCGCCCGAGCCCCGGGAGCCGCCCTCGCGGCCGCCGCCACCCCGTCCCCCGCGCCCGCCGCCGTCGCGGCCGGCGCCGGCGGAGCTCGTCTGCTGAGGGGCCTCCATCTGGGTGAGGTCCTGCGCGAAGCCCTTGGGCATGATCTCGCCCTTGTTGATCCAGACCTTCACGCCGATCCGGCCGAAGGTGGTGCGGGCCTCGAAGAACCCGTAGTCGATGTCGGCGCGGAGCGTGTGCAGCGGCACCCGCCCATCCGAGTAGCCCTCGGTGCGCGCCATCTCCGCGCCGCCAAGCCGGCCCGACACCTGCACCTTCACGCCCTTGGCCCCGGACCTGATCGCCGAGGTGAGCGAGCGCTTCATCGCCCGCCGAAAGGCCACCCGGTTCTGGAGCTGCTCCGCGATCGACTGGGCCACCAGCTTCGCGTCGAGCTCGGGGCGCTTGATCTCGAGGATGTTCACCTTCACCGACTTCCTGGTCATGCGGTGGAGCTCGCGCCGGAGCGCGTCCACCTCCGTCCCGGACTTGCCGATCACGATCCCGGGGCGGGCGGTGTTGATGTTCACCTCGATTTCGTTCTTGTCCTTGCGGATCGTGATGTCGGACAGGCCGGCGTGGGCGAGCTTGTTCTCGATGTGCTCGCGGATACGGATGTCCTCGAGGAGGTAGTCCGCGAACTCCCTCTCGTTGAACCAGGTCGACTTCCAGTCGTGGATGTAGCCCACGCGCAGGATCTCGGGATGGACCTTCTGACCCATGGAGCTACCTGTCCTCTCCGTCGTTGTCGTTCGTGGTCAGCGTGATGGTCATGTGGCTCGTCCGCTTGCGAATGCGCGTGGCCCGCCCAAGCGCGCGCGGACGGTAACGCTTGAGCGTGGGCCCCTCGTCCACGTACGCTCGCCCCACCACCAGCTCGTCGGCCGCGAGCTCGTGGTTGTTCTCCGCGTTCGCTACGGCGGAGTTCAGGAGCTTAAGGACGTCCCGCGAGGCCGCTCGCGGCGTGGTTGCGAGTATGGCACGCGCCTGGCTCACCGGCTTGCCGCGGATGTGCTCGATCACGAGCCGGGCCTTGCGCGGAGCGGTCCGCACGTACTTCGCGCACGCGCTGACCGCGATGGCGCCATCGGCGGTCCGTGGGGCGGGGACGGCGGCCCCGCGCTTCCGCCCGGCGGTGACCCCCGAGGCCGCGCGGCGGCGCTCCGGCTTGGCCTCCTCCGCGGGCGTCGCGTCTTCCTTCTCGGGCTCCGGCTCGCCCTCGGCCTCGGCAGCCTCGGCCTCCGCCTCCTCCTCGTCGGCGGCCTCCTTAGCCCCCTCGGCCTCCTCGGCGGCTGCCTCGGCAGCCGGGGCCTCCTCATCGGCCTTCTTGCGCCGCCGGCGGCGGGGGCGCTTCGGCTCGGGCGCCTCGGCCTTCTCCGTCGCCTGCTCCTCGCCCTCGGCCTGCTTGGCCTCGGCGGCGTCGGTCTCGACGGCGGCCTCGTCCGGCTTGCCCTGATCCGGCTGTGCTGGCTTGCGAGCCATCCCTAGCCCCGCATCCTCGCCTTGTCACCGCCGGCGTGGCCACGGAACAGCCGAGTGGGGGCGAACTCGCCGAGCTTGTGGCCAACCATCGACTCGGAGACGAAGACCGGCACGTGCTTGCGCCCGTCGTGGACGGCGATGGTGTGGCCAACCATCTCCGGGAAGATCGTGGACGCGCGCGACCAGGTCTTGATCATCTGCTTGTCACCCGAGGTGTTCATCACCTCGATGCGGCGGAGCAGGCGCTCCTCGGCCCACGGCCCCTTCTTGGACGAGCGGGACATGGCTCTAGCGCTTCCCCTTGCCGCGGCGGCGGCGGCGCACGATGAAGCGGTCGGACGGCTTGCGCTTCTTGCGCGTCGGGTAACCGAGCGTCGGCACGCCCCACGGCGTGACCGGGTGGCGCCCCGGCGTGGTGGACCCCTCCCCGCCGCCGTGCGGATGGTCCACCGGGTTCATCGCGGTTCCGCGGGTCTGCGGCCGCTTCCCCTTGTGGCGGTTGCGCCCGGCCTTGCCGATCGAGATGTTCTGGTGGTCGGCGTTGCCGATCGAGCCGATGCTCGCGCGCGCGTCGAGCGGGACCATTCGCATCTCGCCCGACGGAAGCCGCAGCGTTGCCCGGCCGCCCTCCTTGGCCACGAGCTGGATCGCCGCCCCCGCCGAGCGGCCGATCTGACCGCCGCGCCCGGGCACGAACTCGACGTTGTGAACCGTCGTGCCGGTCGGGATCGAGCGGAGGGGCAGGCAGTTGCCGGGCTGGATGTCGGCGCCCGGGCCCGACGAGACGGTGGCCCCCACCCGCAGGCGGTTCGGGGCGAGGATGTAGGTCTTCTCGCCGTCGGCGTAATGGAGCAGCGCGATGTAGGCGCTGCGGTTGGGGTCGTACTCGATCGCGGCCACGCGGGCGGGCACGCCGTCCTTGCGGCGCTTGAAGTCGACCTTGCGGTAGCGGCGCTTGGCGCCGCCGCCGCGGTGCCGCGAGGTCTTGCGCCCGCGCGAGTTCCGCCCGCCGCTCTTCGAGATGCCCTCGGTGAGCGACTTCTCCGGCTCGGAACGCGTCACCTCCGCGAAATCCGAGTAGGTGGCGAACCGCCGGCCGGGGCTGGTGGGCTTGTGACGCTTGAGCGGCATCCCCTACTCCCCCAGTTCCTGGCCTTCAAACAGCTCGATCCGGTCCTCGGGATGGAGCTGCACGATCGCCTTCTTCCACCCGCGGGTCTTCCCGGAGATCACCCCGCGGCGCTTGGGCTTGGGCCGCACCGACATGGTGCGCACGTCGAGCACGCGGACGCCGAAGATCTCCTCGACCGCCTGCCGGATCTGCGTCTTGTGCGCGCGGTCGTGGACGCGGAACGTGTACTTGTTGGACGTGAGGAGGGCGTAGCTCTTCTCCGACACGATCGGGCGGATCACGACGGTGCGGGCGTTCACGCGGCCACCTCCTCCGGCGCCGGCGACTTGGCGACCCGGGTGAGCCCCTCGAGCGCTGCGTCCGAGAGCACCAGCCGCGCCGCGCCGACGATGTCGGCGACCCCGACGGCGTCGGCTGGAAGCACCTCCACCTGGCGCAGGTTGCGGAACGACTTGACGGCGGCCTCCTCGCCCTCGCGCGCGAAGACGACGAGCGCCCGCCCTTGCCCGAAGCCGTCAAGCGCCTCGGATGCCCTGCGAGTGGACGGCGAGTCGAATGCCGAGGCCTCGATCACGGCGAGGCTGCCGCGCTCGGCGTGGAGCGTGAGCGCCGCTCGCAGCGCGCGGCGGCGGGCCTTGCGATTGACCTTGACGGCGTAGCCGCGCGGCTTCGGTCCGAACGCAACCCCGCCTCCCTTGCGGTGCGGAACGGAGAGCGCGCCGGCCCGAGCGCGCCCCGTCCCCTTCTGGCGGAAAGCCTTGGCACCGGTCATGGCCACCTCGCCGCGGGTGCGGGTCGACGCGGTTCCGCGCCGCCGCGCGTTCAGCTCGGCGCGCACGGCCTCGTGGACGAGCGCCATGTGGAACGGCTCGGCGAAGACCTCCGGGTCGAGATCGGCCTTGCCGGTCTTCCCGACGTATGGCGCGGTGGGCTTGGCCATCACCGGTCGCTCCTGATCTCGACGATGGACCCGCGGGGGCCGGGCACCGAGCCGCGGAGCAGCAGCAGGTTCTCGCCGGCCCGGACGTCGACGACCTCGAGGCCGCGCTGGGTGACCCGCCGGTTCCCCATCTGCCCGGGACCGCGGATGCCCTTGAAGACGCGCGACGGCGTGGCCGAGGCGCCGATCGAGCCGGGCGCGCGGACGTTGTGCGAGCCGTGGGACGCGGGCCCGCGCGAGAAGTTGTGGCGCTTGATCGTGCCCTGGAAGCCCTTGCCCTTGGAGACGCCGGAGACCTTCACGGTCTGGCCCTTCTCGAAGACCTCGACGGTCACGGTCTCGCCCACCTGGAGCTCGCCGGCCTCGTCGCGGAACTCGGCCAGACGGCGGAGGGGCGGCGCGTCGGCCTTCTTCAGGTGTCCGCGCTCGGCCTTCGT
>VAWV01000209.1:4314-6760 GCA_005883295.1 Actinomycetota bacterium | reverse complement strand
CATGTTGAAGCCCTCGGGCCCGTACACCTCGGTCAGGACCCTGAGCGATCCCTGGGTCAGCGTCATGAGCTCCAGTAGGTCGGGTTCGTCGAGCTCCTCGATCGACCACACGTGGCGGTACGGCGAGACCATCAGGTGCCCGTTGTTGTAGGGGTAGGCGTTGAGCATCGCGAAGCAGTGCTCGCCGCGCTTGACGATGTACTTGGCGGGGTCGTCACCCGCCGATGGCCCGGTGCAGAAGATGCACTCGTCCGGCTTGGGGCCCTTGATGTAGTCCAGGCGCCAGGGCGCCCACAGCCTCTCCTCCGGCATCGCTTGGACTCTAGCCGCGCAGAATCGGGGCCGGCCCGCGTGCCACCACCGCCATCCGGTCGCGGAAGTCCGGCGCCCACATGCGGTCGGCCAGCCCCAGCGCCGAGGCAGCTCCCGCGAGCGCGCCCGCGGCGGGGCGCGAGTAGCCGCCGATCCGCTCGAGGTAGTAGCGGACCGTGAACGCCTTCGGGGCGGTGCCGGACCAGAGCGGCTCGAAGTTGCGCCGCCGGAGCAGCGTGAACAGGCTGGGACGGCTGAAGTACTGCACGTGCGTGGGGATAACCGACCACCAGCGCGGCCCCAGGGCGCGCGCGACCGCACTGCCCGCGTTGGGAAGCGCCATGTACACGACGCCGCCGGGCCGCAGCAGGCTGGCTATGCGATCGAGGGCGCCGGCCGGATCGGGCAGATGCTCGATCACGTCGCCGAGCACCACGGCGTCCCACGCTCCCGCGCCCACGTCCGCGTCGAGCAGCCCGGCGCGGACCACCTCGAGGCCGAGCCGCTCGCGCGCGTAACGGGAGGCGAACTCGCTCGGCTCGACGCCCAGCGTGCGCCAGCCGCGGTCGCGTGCCTCCGCCAGGAGGAAGCCCACCCAGCAGCCCAGGTCGAGCAGCGCACCGCGTCCCACGTGGCGCTCGATGCGCGCGAGTGCGATCCGGGCGGTGGCCCGCTGGCCGGCCTCCTCCTCCACGTAGTCCTCCGACTCCGCCTCGCCGTATGCCTCGGCCAGCTCGACATCGTCGGGAAACCGCTCCAGCTGTGCGTGTCCGCAGGCGGGACAGCGCACGATGTCGGCGAGCGCCGATCCGTACCGGTCGGTGGTGGGGATGAGTCCCTCCCCGCCAGCCGAGCCCGCGACCCGCATGTGCGGCACCAGGACGGGCGAGGCGCAGGCGGCGCATGCGGGCACGAACCTCATCGTAAGGGCGGCCCCGCCGCTTATCCTCTCGGGCAGATGCACCCGCAGGATCGCGAGCTGCGCCTCCTGAGCGTCGTCGCTCCGATGTTCGACGAGGAGGACACGGTCGGCCCCCTCTACGAGCGCGTGCGCACGGCATGCGAGGGTGTGCCCTTCGAGCTCGTGTTCGTGGATGACGCGAGCAGCGACCGCACACCGGACCTACTCGATCAGCTGGCCGACTCGGATCCGCGCGTGAGCGTGCTCCACCTTTCGAGGAACTTCGGCCATCAGGCGGCGATAACCGCAGGTCTTGAGCACGCGCGCGGGAATGCGGTCGTGATGATTGACGGCGACCTCCAGGATCCGCCGGAGCTGATCCCGAAAATGCTCGAGCACTGGCGCCAGGGCTCGGACGTGATCTACGGGGTGCGCGACCACCGCCCCGGGGAGACCCGGTTCAAGCTGACGACGGCGCGCTGGTTCTATCGCCTCTTCGCGCGGATAACGGGGCTCGACCTGCAGAAGAACTCCGGCGACTTCAGGCTGATGGACCGCCAGGCGCTCGACGCGGTCCTCTCGATGCCCGAGCGCAACCGCTTCCTGCGCGGCATGACCGTCTGGGTCGGGTTCACCCAGACGCCGGTCACCTACACGCGCGACGCGCGCCACGCGGGCGAGACCAAGTACACGCTCAGGCGGATGATGAAGTTCGCGCTCGACGCGATCTCGTCGTTCTCGTGGCTGCCGCTACAGGCCGCAACGCTGCTCGGCTTCGTCTTCTCGATCGTCGCGTTCCTCGGGCTTCCGCTCGTGATCGTGGCGCGCATAGCCGGGATCTACGTGCCCGGCGTCAGCACCATCCTGTTCGTGATCCTGCTGCTCGGGGGAATCCAGTTGATCACGGTGGGCATCATCGGAGAGTACGTGGGCCGGATCTACGACGAGGTCAAGGGACGGCCCCTGTACGTAGTCAGGGAGGGACGCAACATCGGCGGCGACGAGGCACCCGACGAAGCGCCCTCGGAGCCGCAACGCGTGCCAGCGCCTTAGCGTGCGGGTCGCGGTAATCGGCGCCGGGGTCACGGGCCTCGCGGCGGCCCATCGGCTGTCGCAGGTTGGTCACGTGTGCGATGTCTACGAGCGCTGGCCGGGGCTTGGTGGGCAGGCCGCCACGCTCGACGTGGGCGGCGGGCACCTGCTGGAGCGCTACTACCACCACCTCTTCACCAG
>VAWV01000209.1:0-4303 GCA_005883295.1 Actinomycetota bacterium | reverse complement strand
ATGGAGGACGAGATCGAGTGGCGGGAGTCGAGCGTGGGGATCTACTCGGGGGGTCGGACCTACCCGTTCACCACACCGCTCGACCTGCTGCGCTTCAGGCCGCTTTCCATTCGCGCGCGGCTGCGGATGGGACTGGTGACCCTCCTCATCCAGCGCCGCTACAGGGCGGCTGAGCCCTTCGAGCACGTGAGCGCCCGCGACTGGGTTACGCGGACGATGGGGCGGGAGGTCTGGGAGAAGGTCTGGGGCCCCCTGCTGCGCGACAAGTTTGGGCGCTACGCGGACGACATCGCGATGGCGTGGCTCTGGAGCAAGCTCACCGTTCGGCGACAGATCAAGGGAAAGGAAGCACGGCGCGAGCTGCTCGGCTACCCGAGGCACAGCTGGGAGACCCTGTTCAGCAGGCTGCGCGACCGCATAGAGGTGGCCGGGGGCCGCGTGATGATCGACCGTCCCGCGGTGCGGATCTCGGCCGCGCCGGACGGGGCCGGGCTTGACGTCCTTCCCGGGGCGCCCGAATCGTTCCGGCGCGGGCACGACCCGGGATCGTTCGAGGCCGACGACGACGCCGAGCGCTACGACGGCGTGATCGCCACCGTGCCGAGCGACACCTTCCTGAACCTCCTTGATCCAGCGCTCGGCAACGCGTTCGAGGGGGACTACCTCGAGCGCGTACGCGGCGGCTGCTACCAGACCGCGATCTGCCTGCTCCTCGAGCTCGATCGCCAGTTCGGGCGCTTCTACTGGACCAACATCGCGGATCTCGAGATGCCGTTCATCGGCCTGATCGAGCACACCAACTTCGTGGAGCCCGAGCGCTACGGCGGCAGGCGCTTCCTCTACGTGGCCAACTACGTGGAGCCCGAGGATCCGCGCCTGGCCATGGACGCCGACGAGCTGTTCGCGCTGTACGAGCCGGGTCTTCGCCGGATCAACCCGGAGTTCTCCCGCGACTGGGTGCTGGCGCGCTGGCTCCACCGCGAGGCGGCCGCGCAGCCCGTGATAACGACCGGCTACGTGGACCGCATACCGTCGCTGGAGACCGGCGTGCCGGGCCTGGTCCTGGCGAATACCACCCAGATCTACCCCGAGGATCGGGGCACGAACTACAGCGTCCGGCTGGGCGATCAGGCCGCGGCGGCCCTGGAGGCGTCGCTCGCCCGCGTCCGCACGCCCATCGGCACGTCGTAGGGCGGAGGACCCCCCGTGGGGCCCGCTTCGCGCCACGACCCGAGCCGACCCGCGCGGTAGTCGCGCCAGCCCTGGAGGACCGCGCGCAGGTTCGTCCACGGGCGATCCGCCTTGCGCGCGTGGAGCAGGTGGATCACGACCATCGCCGCCTCCCGCCGCAGGCCGGCGAGTCCGTGCAGCGGGAAGTGGCGGGCGCAGACCGCGAGCGTGTTCCGCATCTCGTAGTACGCGGTGGCAGGCGCGTGCTCGCCGCCGGTCGCCACCGACACCCCGTGCCACACCTTCCCCGCCGGCACGAACAGGATGTGGTAGCCGGCGGCGCGCATCCGCAGGGACCACTCAACGTCCTCTACCTGGAGAAACAGCCGGCGATCGAGGTAGCCCACGTCCTCGACGGCCTTCCGCCGCACGAGCATCGCGGCTCCCGTCGCGCGGCCGATCTCGCGCGTCTTCGCGTACTGACCGACGTCGCGATCGCCATATCCGGTGTGCCGCCCGTTGTGCACGCGCCTCGGATCGAAGGCCGCACCGGCGTACCAGATCCGGTCGGCGGGCTGGTTGTAGTAGATCATCGGGCACAGGGCACCCGCGTCCGGCCGCAACTCCGCCTCCTCGACGAGCGCCCTGAGCAGGCCCGGGTCGACCACGGTGTCGTTGTTCAGCAGCAGGACGTAGTCCGCGCCCGCCGCGAAGGCGGCCCGAAGGCCCACGTTGTTCCCCTCGGCGAAGCCGAGGTTCTCGTTGGAGCGGAGCAGCAGGACCCGCGGGAAGCGCTCCCGTACGGCCTCCGCGGTGCCGTCCGTGGAGCCGTTGTCGACCACGATCGTGGTCAGCTGATCCCAGTCCACGCGGCCGAGCGACTCGAGGCAGGCCAACGTGTCGCGGTGCCCGTTCCAGCAGAGCACGACGACCGCGACGTGCGGGCCGGCGCTAGAGCCAGCCACGCTTCCGGAAGTAGGCGAGCATGCCGACCAGCAGCACAGCCATCGCGGCGATGACGATCCAGAACGCCTCGATGCTGCCCTCGCCCGGCACCCGTACGTTCATCCCCCAGATGCTCGCGATGAGCGTGAGCGGGAGAAGGACGACGGAGACCGACGTGAGCACGCGGATGATGTCGTTTAGGCGGTGGGAGATCACCGACTCGTTGGTCTCCTCGAGCGCCTCCACGACCTCCTTGTAGTTCTCGAGCATGTCCCAGATGCGCTCCGTGGCGTCGACGATGTCGTCGAAGTAGAGCTCGTGCTCGGCCGGCAGGTAGACCTGCTTGGTCCGCTCCAGATCGCGCAGGACCGAACGCTCCGGGCGGATGATCTTGCGGAAGTTGATGATCTCCTGCTTGGCGTTCGAGAGGTCGCGAACGATCTCCTCGGAGCGGCCCTCGAAGATCTCCTCCTCGATGCGGTCGAGCTTGTTGCCCATCTTGCGGAGCATCGGGAAGCAGTAGTCGAACGAGTCGTCGACGATCTTGTAGAGCAGGTAGCCCGGCCCGCGTGAGAACAGCTGGTCGCGGAACTCCTCGGACGCGCGGCAGCGCTCGAAGAGGTACTCCACGGGCTGGAGGGGGACGTTGGGGAGCGTGATTACAAAGTCCTGCCCGACGAAGATGTCGAGCTCCCCGGCGTTGAGCCTCCCTACCGTGCTGTCGAAGACCGGGAAGTGGAGGATGATGAAGAGGTAGTCGGCGTACTCGTCGACCTTCGGCCGCTGGTTGCGCGAGGAGACGTCCTCGTAGGCGAGCGGGTGGAACTCGAAGTGCTCCTCGAGCCAGGCCCTGTCGACCGGGCCGGGACGCTCGATGTTGACCCAGCGCAGGCCCGGGCGCTCGATTACCTCGACGTTGGGCTCAGGCGCGGTGGGTGCGGCCGCCGTCGTGTCGACCCGCGAGCGAGACGGTCGTCGTAGCCGTGGCTTCGGGAGGTTCGGCATTCGGTCTCAATGGGTCGTCGATGGCCGTCACGTGAGGGATTCTACCCGCGGGCTGGAAGGCCTCCGGCGCAGTCTGTATCCTTCGCCGCTCACATAGCCGTTCGCATCGAGAGGGGTGGAGGGACATGGCCCTGTGAAACCCCGGCAACCATCCGCTTAGGCGGAAACGGTGCCAAGTCCATCAGGTTCGCCAAGGGAGAGCCTGGGAGATGTGACAGAGCGCTCCGACGCCTCCGTCACAGGCAAACGGCGGGGACCACAGGAGTAGGAGGCTATGCCGGTAGAGGCGTTGAAGTGCAAGGAGTGCGGCGAGCGTTATCCGCTCGAAGCGAAGTTCGTGTGTGAGCACTGCTTCGGTCCGCTCGAGGTGGCGTACGACCTGAGCGGCCTCGACCCCGACGAGACCCGGCGCCGCATCCAGTCGGGACCGTCCACGATCTGGCGGTACTCGGACTTCCTGCCGTTCGACCGGCGGCCGCGGACGGCGCTCGCGGCCGGCGTCACACCGCTCGTGCGCGCCGACCGCCTGGCGGAGCGGCTCGGGATCCGCGAGGTGTGGGTCAAGAACGACGCGGCCAACCCCACGCACTCGTTCAAGGACCGCGTGGTGACGGTCGCGCTCGCCAAGGTCCGCGAGCTCGGCTACCGGGTGGTGGCCTGCGCGTCGACCGGGAACCTGGCCAACGCGGTCGCGGCCCACGCGGCGGCGGCCGGGCTCGAGTCGTACGTCTTCATCCCGGCCGATCTGGAGGAGCAGAAGGTCCTCGCCACCGGCGTCTACGGGACCAGGCTCGTGGCCGTCCGCGGCAGCTACGACGACGTCAACCGGCTGTGTACGCAGCTGTCCGGCGAACGCGATTGGGCGTTCGTGAACGTGAACCTGAGGCCCTACTACGCCGAGGGCTCGAAGACGATCGCGTTCGAGGTGGCCGAGCAGCTGGGCTTCGAGCTGCCGGATCGCGTGGTCGCGCCCGTCGCCTCGGGTTCGCTGTTCACGAAGATCGCGCGCGGCTTCGAGGAGTGGCTCCAGGTGGGGCTCCTCAGCGGCGACCTGCCCACCTTCAACGGGGCGCAGGCCGAGGGCTGCGCGCCCGTCGCGTCGGCATTCGAGGCGGGGCGCGACGTGTGCAGGCCGGTCCGCTTCCCGGACACCATCGCCAAGTCGCTCGCGATCGGGGACCCG
>VAWV01000208.1 GCA_005883295.1 Actinomycetota bacterium | reverse complement strand
CCGTTCAGCGACCCATTCCCGAACCCGCGACCCCGGTTCCAGTAGGCCTGGTCCGACTCCACCTCGTAGAAGGCGGTGTTGGCCCGCTGGTCGAACGCGGCGTGGTCGAATATGTAGAACTCGGCCTCCGGACCCATGTAGACGGTGTCCGCGATGCCGGTCTCGACCAGGTAGCGCTCGGCCTTCTCCGCCACGTACCGCGGGTCGCGCGAGTAGCGCTCCCGGGTGATCGGGTCGATCACGTTGCAGATGATCGACAGCGTCTTCTCCTCATGGAACGGGTCGACCACGGCCGACGTGGCGTCCGGAAGCAGCACCATGTCGGACTCGGCGATCTCCTGGAAGCCCCGGATCGACGAGCCGTCGAACCCGAGCCCCTCGGTGAACGCCTCCTCGTCCAGGGCGTGGATCGAGAGGCCCAGGTGCTGCCAGGTCCCGGGTAGGTCGGTGAACTTGAAGTCCACCATCCGCACCCCGTGCTCCTGGGCCAGGGCCAGCACGTCCGAGGGCTGGGCCTGCCGGCCCGCCACGAACCGCTCTACGGTCATCGGCGTCATCGGACCTCCTCCGCCTCGCCGTCGACCGCGTCACCGGAGCGCTTCACCCCTGGAACCCGCTTGGCGAGCTCCTCGAGGTTCAGCCCGGTGAGCGCCTCCAGCACCTCCGGCAGCTCGGCGACGATCTGTGTGACGTCCTTCGTGATGCGGGACGCACCCGGGGAGGACCCGTTGCCCCCGATCATCACGATCTTCTCCGTCTGCGCCAGCGGGGCCGAGACCGCGGATGCGAGGGCCGGCAGGACCTCGAGGACGCGGTCGGTGATCGCCGCCTCGTTGTAGTCGCCCCAGCTCTGTGCCTTGGCCGCCATGGCCTCGGCCTCGGCGAGGCCCTTCAGCCTGAGCGCGTCGGCCTCGCCCGCGCCCATGGCGGCGGCCTCCTCGCGGTGGGCGTCGGCAACCGCGGTGATCTCCCGGGCCCTGGCCAGCGCGGGCTCGATGACCTCCGCCTCCAGCTCGCGCTTGCGGCGCTCGACCTCGGCCTGCATCAGCTCGATCGCCTTCTGCCGCTCGACGATCTCCACCTTCAGCTCCTCGCCGCGGACCTGCTGGCGGGTGATCGCCCGCTGCAGCTCGTACGAGAGGTCGGCCTCCGCGGACGCCCGCAGGCCCTCCGCCTTGTACCGGGCCCGCTCGGTCTCGTAGGCCCGGCGCGAGTCCTCGATCGCCAGGTCCGCCGCGTAGCGTGCGGCCTTCGCCTCGCGCTCGGCCTCCGCCTCGCCGCGGATCGCGTCGCGCTTGACCTGCGCCGTGCGCGGCCGGCCCAGCGCCTCGAGGTAGCCCTGCTTGTCGGCCACGTTGCGGATGGTCAGCGAGACGGTCTCGAGCCCCATGCGCTCGAGGTCCGGGCCGGCGAGCGTGCGCACCGCGGCCACCAGCCGCTGCCGCTCCCGGTAGATGTCCTCGATCGAGAGCGCCCCGATCGCGGCCCGCATGTGGCCCTCCACGGCCTGCATGGCGGTGCGCACGATGTCCTCGCGCCCGCGCGAGAGGAACTGCTCGGAGGCTCGCGCGATGCCCTCGTCGGAGCTCGAGATCTTGACCATGCAGACGCCGTCTACCTGGACCGGGACGCCGTGCATCGTGTAGGTCTCGGCGCTGCGCACGTCGAACTGCATCAGCTCGAGCGACAGCCGCTGCACCTTCTCCCGGAAGGGCCGCACGTAGGTGCCGCCGCCGCGGACGATCCGGTATCCCGGACCCTTCCGCCGGCCCCGGCGACCGGAGATGATCAGCACCTCGTTGGGGCCGACGTTCGTGTACTGGTGCGCCCACACCGCAAACGCGATGAGGGCAAGGGCCAGCAGCACGCCGCCGGCGATGATGAGGGCGACAAAGCCCCCTGCGAGAGCAACGACCATCAGGTGTGAACCTCCTCGGGCTCGTCGGCGGCGACGTCGTCCCGGTGCGGGATCCCGTCGCCGCGGGTCCAGATTGCTTCGGTGTCGAGCCGCTCGGCGCGGGGCGCCTCGGCGGCGTGAATCTCGATCTCCTCGGCGAAGCGGAGGAAGCCGCTCCGGTGAAGGTGGGCGCCGACGGCGGACGCGAGCGCGTCCGCCGTGTCGGCGAGGAAGGCGTTGATGCCCGTATCGGCCAGGGCGGCGCAGAGGTCGCCCGTCGACAGCCTGCGCACCCCGAGCTCGAGCAGCGTTCCCTCATCGTCGGTGAGGTAGGCGACGAGCCGGATGCCTGCGTCATCGCTTCGCGCCTCGACCGCCTCCCAGATCTCCGGGCGGATCTCGGACGCGTAGAGAGCGGCCATCTGCTCGTAGTCGTACTTGGGGGCCATCTCCGCGCGCAGGAGGCGGAGCAGGCTCATCACGTCCGCCTCCGCGGGTGCGGCGTCCTGGACGAGCGGGGCCCCGCCCGCGCGCCGCCGCTCGGGCTCGGACAGGCGCGCGGCGTTCGCGAGCACGCCGATCACGGGCCCCTCGGCGGAGATCCCCTCGACCGTCGGCAGCCAGAACTCGGCGTCCAGCTGGGAGCGGAAGATCGCGGCGGGCCCCACGAGCCGGAGGTCGCGTGGCCTGAGCACGCCCACGGTCACCTCCGACTCGTCCTCGACGTAGCCCGCGGAGAGGAGGTAGCGGCACACCTCTCGCCTCATCCCCGCCAGCTCACGGGCTTTGAGCTTGGGACCGCTGAGCACGGGCGAGATGATCTCGCCGTCGTCCTCGTACACCGGGAGCGAGTAGTCGATCGGCGGCACCCGGAAATAGGCCAGCGGGAGGATGCGCGCGGGCGCGATCATCTCGAGCGACGGGCCACCTCGCAGCTGTAGATCTCCTTCAGCACCGGGTGGGGGTCGTTGTTCTGGCGGTGCTCGATCGGCAGCCGCGCGGTTTCCTGGCCGCCGAATCCGGCCCGCACTCCCAGGCGGAAGACGTAGCCGTCGTCGTCGCGCTCCAGATGGATCGGAACCGGGGCGTACTCGCCCTGGTAGGCGATCGTGTGGCGGATCCAGCCCCAGAGGGTCACTGGCCCTCAGTAGCCCCAGCCGATGCGCGTCTCGTGGCTCACTGTCTCCTCGCCGCGTTCGCCGGTTCGGATCCGGACCGAGGCCTCGACGTCGTACACGAACACGCGCCCATCGCCGACCTCGCCGGTCCAGGCCGCCCCGACGATGGCCTCCACCGCCTGGTCGACCACGTCGTTGGGCACGACCGACTCCACCTTGAGCTTGGGGAGGAGCGAGATGTTGGCCCGCGAGCCCCGGTACTGCTCGGTGTAGCCCTTCTGCCGCCCGCACCCCATCACCTCGGTCACCGTGAGGCCGGAGACGCCGAGCTCGTCCAGCGCGTCCTGGACGGGCTGGAGCCGGTCCGGCCGAATGATCGCCTCGAGCTTCTTCATCGCTCAGCCCCCGATCCTGGTAGCCCCGACCGGCACCGGTCTCGGACGCGGTCGCTGCGCCGGCGGTGCCGGCGGGTGGTACTCGGAGCCTGGCACCGGCATGAACTGCTCCGGGTAGCCCCACATGCCGTGCTCGACGATGTCGAGGCCGTAGCGCTCCTCCTCGGCCTCCACGCGCAGGCCGTAGGTTGCCTTGATCACGAAGAAGACGATGAATGAGATGACGAACACGGCCGTGAATGCCGATCCCACTCCGAGCGCCTGGACCCCGAACTGCTTGAAGTCGCCGGTGTACCAGAGGCCGCCCTGGCCGACGTTGTTGAGCGTCGCCAGGTGCGGCGCGGTGAAGATCCCGCACGACAGCGTGCCCCACACGCCGGCGACCCCGTGGGCCGAGAGCGCGCCAACCGGGTCGTCCAGCTTGCGGTCGATCAGGATCACGGACACCACCACGATGATCCCGGCGATGAAGCCGATGATCGGGGCGGCCCAGAAGTTGACGTAGCCCGATGGGGCGGTGATCGCGACCAGCGCCGCGATGGCCCCGTTGCAGGTCATACCCATGTCGAAGGTGCGCGTTATCAGCCAGATCGTGGCCATCGCGCCGAGCACGCCGGCCGCGGCCGCCAGGTTCGTGACCACCACGATGTCGCCGAAGCGGCCGCCCACCGCCTGGAGCGTGGAGCCCGGGTTGAACCCGAACCAGCCGAACCACAGGATCAGCACCGCGAGCCCGACCAGCGGCATGTTGTGGCCGGGGATCACGTTGGGCTTGCCGTCGCGCCCGTACTTGCCCTGCCGCGGCCCCAGCAGGAGCAGGGCGGCGAAGGCCCCGGTCGCCCCGATCAGGTGGACGACCGTGGAGCCGGCGAAGTCCTGCATGCCGAAGGTCTTCACCAGCCAGCCGCCGCCGAAGATCCAGTGGCTCACGATCGGATAGATCAGCGTCGAGAAGATCACGGCGTAGATCAGGTACGCGCCGAACTTGATCCGCTCGAGCGTGGTGCCCCACACGATCGCGAGCGACACTGCGCAGAACACGAACTCGAAGAACCACTTGGAGCCGACCGTCGCGTCGGAGCCCGAGATCGCCGGGAAGAGCGCGCCGTTCGCCGTGTTCACGAACGTCCCGTGGGTCCCCGCGAACCAGCCCGCGCCGCCGAAGGCCAGCGCGAACCCCACGGCCCAGTAGCCGATCGACGCGATCGAGAGGTTGGCCAGGATCTTCGGGACGATGGTTCCCACGTTCTTCTGGCGCGAGAACCCGATCTCGAGCAGCATGAACCCCGCCTGCATGAACAGGACGAACACGCCGGCCACGATCACCCAGACGGTGTCCACGGCCGATAGCGCGTCGGTTAGCGTGGGCGCTGCGGCTGCGAGCATGGGCGACGGTCCTTTCTGGTGCGCGTTCGGGATCCAGCGCGGGCCGGGGAGGCCCAGTCGTCGCCGAGTATCAGGCCCCTAGGGCCGCCTGTCATTCGCCCCCCGTACAGGATTTCGAGCCCGGCTTTGTACGAAGGGCGAGTAGCCGCGATAATCCGCTGTACCGAGCGAGAGGAGAGACGAGCGATGACCTTCCAGCTCGACGAGAGCCAGCGCGCGGCGGTGCGCGCCTTCTGCGACACGATCGTCCCGAGCGTCGAGCACGAGCCGGATCCGGGCGGCCTGTGGCGGACCAGCGCGACCGACCTGGGTGCGGACGCCGGTGTGGAGGAGCTGATCGCCGGAATCCCCGACGAGGTGATCCGCGGCGGGCTGGTGGAGCTGCTTGACGTGATCGCCGACCAGGGCCTCGACAGGGCCCCCAGCCAGCTCTCGCGCGAGCAGATCATCCGCAACCTGCAGCTCGCGTCGCCGGACGCCGCGGCCGGCATCGCCGCGCTCACCGGGATGACGCTGTTCCTCCATTACGGCGCCCCCGACCCGGCCACCGGCCAGAACCCGAACTGGCGGGTCTTCGGCTACCCGGGCCCGGCCAGCCCGCCGCCGCAGGAGCCCAAGCCGATCGAGCCCGTCACCCCCGAGCACGGCTCTGTCCTCGAGGCGGACGTGTGCGTGTTGGGCTCCGGCTCCGGCGGGGCCGTGATCGCAGGCACGCTCGCTCAGGGCGGCGCCAAGGTGATCGTCCTCGAGGCCGCCGGCTACTACAACGAGTCCGACTTCAGCCAGCTGGAGCTCAAGGCCTACCAGGAGATGTACTGGCGCGGCGGCCCGACCCCGACCGCCGACGGCAACATCACCCTCCAGGCCGGAACTGCGCTCGGCGGCGGGACCGTGATCAACTGGACCAACTGCCTGCGGACGCGGGACTGGGTGCGCGAGCAGTGGGCCGCCGAGTTCGGGCTCGAGGGCGTCGACGGTCCCGACTACGACCGTCACCTGGACGTGGTGCTCGAGCGCATGGGCGCCAGCGACCAGGCCAGCGACCTCAACGGGCCGCACCAGCGGCTCAGGGAGGGCTGCGAGGGCCTCGGCTGGCACTTCGGCACGGTCGTCCGCAACACCGACCTGTCCAAGTACGCGCCGGAGACCGCGGGCTACATCGGCTTCGGAGACCAGTCGGGCTCGAAGCAGAGCGCCGACAAGACCTGGCTGCTCGACGCCTACCGAAACGAGGCCGAGATCCTCGTCCGCACCCGCGCGCAGCGCGTGCTGGTCGAGGGCGGGCGCGCGGCCGGCGTGGAGGCCGTGTACCTCGGCGCCGACGGCACCGACCAGCGCGCCGTGACCGTCCGCGCGGCCCACGTGGTGGTTGCGTGCGGGGCGCTCGAGTCACCGGCGCTCCTCCTGCGCTCTGGCATCGGCGGGCCCGCGACCGGCAACTACCTGCGCCTGCATCCGGCCAACGCCACGATCGGGATCTACGCCGAGGACCAGCAGGCCTGGTGGGGGGCGCCGCAGACCGGCCTCTCGCACGAGTTCGAGAACCCGGACGGCTCCGGCTACGGCTTCCTGATCGAGGGCGCCCAGTACGCGCCGGCCATCGGCGCGTCGGCGACCCCCTGGACCGGGGGCGCGGCGCACAAGGAGCGGATGGCCGACTTCAAGTACGGCGCCACGTTCATCTCACTGCTGCGCGACCGCGGGCACGGCCGGGTGGAGGTGGACGCGAACGGGGAGGCCGTCCCGTGGTACTCGGTGGAGGACCCGGACGACGTGCGCCGTTCGCGGCACGGGATCGAGGCCCAGGCGCGCCTCCACCGCGCGGCCGGGGCCAAGGCGATCTTCTCGCTGGCGGCCGGCCTGCCGGAGTGGCGCTACGGGGACGACTTCGAGGCCTTCATCGAACGCTGCTGGCGGGTGCCGCAGGGCGCCGGCGGGCAGCGCCTCTTCAGCGCCCACCAAATGGGCACCTGTCGGATGGGCACCGACCCCGAGAACTCCGTGGCCAACCCGTGGGGGGAGCTGCACGACACGCGAGGAGTCTGGATCGGCGACGGGAGCGCGTTCCCGACGCCGTCGG
>VAWV01000207.1 GCA_005883295.1 Actinomycetota bacterium | reverse complement strand
GAAAGACCCGTCGCGGACGAACCCGCAGAGCAGCATCCCACGCTCGCGGGCGAGCTCAACGGCCAGGCTCGACGGCGCTCCCACGGCGACCAGGCCCGCCAGGGCCGCCAGGCTGGCCTTCTGGACGAGCTCGAACGACGCCCGCCCGCTCACGCACGCCAGCACCCCCGGAAGCGGGAACCGTCCCCGCAGGAGCATCGCCCCGATCGCCTTGTCCATCGCGTTGTGCCGCCCCACGTCCTCGTAGAGCACGAGCAGCTCGCCCGATGGATCGAACAGCGCGGTGGCGTGGAGGCCGCCGGTGCGCTCGAACGACTTCTGGTTGCGACGGGCCTCGGCGGGCGCGCGGATCACGAGCTCCCGCGAGATCGGCGCGCCGGCCGGTGACGGCGGCGCCTCCTGGCGCACGAACTCGAGCGCTCCCTTCCCGCACACCCCGCACGACGAGCTCAGGTAGAAGCGCCGCTCGCCGGCCGGGTCGCGCCGCAGCCCCGACCGCGTGCGCACGTCCACCACGTTCGCCGCCAGGTCCTCGGGCGGCCCGGCCGACAGGACGTCATCCGGCCCTTCGATCAGGCCCTCGCCCGCGAGGAAGCCAGCGGCCAGCGCCTCGTCCTCGCCGGGGGTGCGCATCGTCACCGCGAGCGGCGCGCCGTCTACCCGGATCTCGAGCGGCTCCTCGACCGCCAGGTCGTCGCGCGCGCCACCCCGTTCCCGACCCCGCACACGCTCGATATCCGCGCGCGCGACGTGCCTGTCGAAAGCCGCCTCCATGGGAACATGGTGGCCGATCGCCGTATGGCTCGCGCGTGCAGGCCCGCAGGTAGCATCGCCCGCCGTGCTTGGACGAGTGGGGAGGGCGCTGCGCGCGCCCGTCGTGCCCGTAGGGGTGGCGGCAGTGCTGCTCGCGGCGATCGGGCCCGCTGCGGCCGCTGCGCGCATCCGCCGCGCCGTCGACATCCTGCCGCCGGGCCAGAGCGGCTTCGTGTCGCTGAGCGGTCTCCCGAGCGGCACCGGATCGCCGCACCTCCAGGACCAGACCGCGCTCTTCCTGAAGCACCGGTTCAAGCCCGACCTGTTCGGCCAGCCGGCCGAGTCGACCGAGTCTCCGCGCCTGGGGGTGACGATCAGGCGCGACCGCTTCGGGGTCCCGGACATCAAGGGGAAGACCTCGTACGACGTCTGGTTCGGCGCCGGCTACGCCATGGCGCAGGACCGGTTGTTCCAGCTCGAGCTCTTCCGCCGTGCCACCACCGGTCACCTGGCCGAGATCCTCGGCAAGGACTACGTCGCGATGGACGCCCAGGTGCGGCGCGACTTCTACACAAGGGCGGAGCTGGACGCCCAGCTCGCCCGCCTGCCCGCGCCCCTCCGCGCCCGCTTCCAGAGCATCACCGACGGCATCAACGCGTGGATTGCCGAGACGCGCAGCGACCCGAGCAAGCTTCCGGGCGAGTTTCCCGCGGTCGGCGACGTTCCCGCCGACTGGACACCCGAGGACTCGGCCGCGATCGGCGTGTACCTGGCGCGAACGGTCCCGAGCGACGACGGTGAGGAGCTCGACAACGTGCGCGCGCTCCGCGCCCTCGGCCCCAGGCTCTTCAACCTGCTCCTCCCGCTGCGGACGCGGGGCCAGGTGGCCACGATCCCGCGCTCCTCGGGGCTCTTCCCGTCCCAGCCCGGGCGGACCCGCAAGCAGGAGCGCGCCGCGTTCAAGCGGTCGCATGCGTTCGCCCTGTCCCTGCCGCTGCCGGAGACGAACTCGGCGAACGGCGGTGGCGGGGGGACCGCCGCGACCGCTCGCCGGTTGCCCCTGATCGGCGCGCTCGGCCGCCACGGCGGCTCGAACATGTGGGCGATCCGCCGGAGGGGGCACAGCGCCACGTTCTGGAACGGACCCCAGCTCGGGTTCCAGATCCCCGAGCTGTTCATAGAGCTCGAGCTGCACGGGCCCGGGCTGGACGTGCGCGGCACGACGGCGCCGGGCGTCCCGGTGATCGGAATCGGCCACAACGCGCACGTGGCTTGGGGCCTCACCAGTGGGCTGACCGACGACGACGACCTCTACGCCGAGCAGCTCGCCGGCCCCGAGAGCTACTTCTTCAGGGGCCAGCGCCTGGACATGAGCTGCCACGACGAGGCGATCATGTACCGCTCGCCGCCGTCCGACATCCTCGGCGGCCACCCGCCCGACTCCGGGACGAAGACGGTCCGGCTGTGCCGCACAATCCACGGCCCGGTACAGGTCCGGGGCGGCGACGTGGCCTATGCCCGCCGCTACGCGATCTGGAAGCACGAGATCGGCACCCTCGTGGGCCTCGCCGACGTGAACTCCGCGCGCAGCGTGAAGGACGTGAACCGCGCGGCGGTCAAGCTCACCTGGAACGAGAACCTGATGGCCGCCGACGATCGCGGCCACATCGGCTACTGGCACCCGGGGCTCCTCCAGATAAAGCCGCGCGGCTTCGACGAGCGCCTCCCGTATCCCGGCACAGGCGAGGCGGAATGGCGCGGCTTCCTCACGCCCAGGCAGCGCCCGCACGTGATGGACCCCAAGCAGGGCTTTCTCTTCAACTGGAACAACATGCCCTCGGTCGGCTGGACCCAGGGCGACGCGCCAGCGCGCGAACGGCTGCTCGGCCGCTACCACCGCGCCGCGCTCATCCGCCTGCGGCTGCGCAAGGCCATCAGGGCCGGCGGCGGCTTCGCGCGCACGGCGGGGATCGATGCCTACACCGGCACGCACGCCGAGCAGCGTGTGCTCATGACGGGGCTGATCCGGCGGATCGGCAGAGGCGCCTCCGGACACGCCGCCACCGTGCTGAAGACGATCCTGCGCTGGGACGGCTCGTTCGCTCGGACGAACAGGCACGGGACGGTCGACCCCGGCGTGGCGGCGTGGCAGACGTTCACGAACGCAGCCTTCCGTCGGGCGCTGGGGCGGTTTGAGCCGGGGGTCGACCTCCTCACCGCCAGCCGCAACGACGAGCACGTGTTCGAGTCCACGTGGGGCGAGGTCTACGCGCTCCAGCACCTGCCGCGGACGGCGCTGTGGAAGGCGGCCATCAGCGCGTTCGGCACCCTCCGCACGCGGTTCGGCTCCGCGAAGCCCGCCGCGTGGCGCGAGCCGCGGCGCATGTACCACCCGAGCTCCCAGGGCGCCGCGAGCATGCCCGACATCCCGTTCCTCGACCGCGGCACCTACGAGCAGGTGATCGAGCTTGGCCCGTAGCGAGCTCACGCGGCGCACGCTGATCGGCACCGCCGCCGCGGGCGCGGCGGGGGCTGCGGTCCCGGCGAAGGTCGCCGCCCGGCGGCGGAGCGGCCACCCCGCCAAGCGCCTGAAGGCCGAGGTGGTGGTTGTGGGGGCCGGGCTGGCGGGTCTGACCGCGGCGCGCCGGCTCGTCCAGCACGGGGTCCGGTCGGTGCTGGTGCTCGAGGCCGGCGACCGGGTCGGGGGCCGGACCCGCACGATCCACAGGCACGGCACCTTCCTGGACATCGGCGGCCAGTGGGTGAAGACGAAGCCGAGCAGCTACGGCCCCGCCCAGGACCGGATCGTGGCGCTCGCCAAGGAGGTGGGCGTCAAGACGTTCCCCACGTACTACCCGGGCAGTGCCGAGGACGTGGGCTACCAGCACGGCGTCCGCACCACGTACATGTGGCAGCCGACGGAGGAGCTCCCGCCCGGGCCCGGGCTGGTCGACGTCGCGCCCGCGATCGTCCAGCTCGACAACATGGCCAAGGCGGTCGGCTCTGTCGCTCCCTGGAAGGCTCCCAACGCCGCGCAGTACGACGGGCAGACGCTCGAAACCTGGGGACAGGCGAACCTCCATACCGACGACGGCAGGAAGCTCCTGGCGCTGGGCGCCGAGGCCATCCTCGCCTGCGAGCCCCGCGACGTCTCGCTGCTCTATGTCCTCTTCTACATCGCGTCGGCCGGCACGCTCGAGAACCTCTTCAGCACGCCCGCCGGCTACCAGGAGAGCCGCTTCGTGGGC
Source organism: Actinomycetota bacterium (assembly GCA_005883295.1). Taxonomy (GTDB): domain Bacteria; phylum Actinomycetota; class Thermoleophilia; order Solirubrobacterales; family Thermoleophilaceae; genus AC-37. Next base: position 4,595 of record VAWV01000207.1, on the reverse strand, counting down.
GGGTCGCAGCAGGTGTCGATCAAGATGTCGAAGGCGCTGGGCAAGCGGGTGATCCTCCGTTCCCCGGTCACTCGGATCTCCCAGCACAAGGGAAACGTGACCGTGCACTCCGCGCGCGCGGTGGTCACCGCCAAGCGCGCGGTTGTGGCGATCGCACCCGCGCTCCAATCGGCGATCCGCTTCGACCCGCCGCTGCCGGAGCTGCGCGCGCAGCTCGCGCAGCGCGGCCGTTCTGGCGCGACGACGGACTGACCGGCTTCACGGTCAGCGACACCGGCCCGTGCCGGGTCTCGTTCGACAACACACCGCCCTCCGGAAAGCCGGGGATGCTCGTGAGCTTCATCGAGGGCGACGACGCGCGCCGGCTCTCGAGCCGTCCGCTCGCGGAGCGGCGAGCGGGCGTGTTCGGATCGTTCGCGCGCTACTTCGGCCCCAAGGCCAAGAACGCGATCGACTACGTGGAGCTGGACTGGATGCGGGAGCCCTGGTCGCGCGGGTGTTACGTGGGGATCATGCCGCCGGGTGTGATGCTCAATTACGGGGCCCAGCTCCGGCCGCCGATCGGGCGCGTGCACTGGGCCGGCACCGAGACCGCCACCCAGGCGGCGGGCTACATGGACGGCGCCGTGCGCTCCGGAGAGCACGCCGCGCACGAGGTGCTCGCCAGGTTGTAGCGCCCGCGCCGCGGCCTAAGCTGCGTGCGATGTCGGTACAGCCCTCCGTGGCGCAGGCGTTCCGCTTCGCCGACGCCTGCTACGAGGACAGCACGGCGATCCTCCGCTACACGCTCGACGACGACGTCGAGTTCGTCGAGCGGATCCGGTTCCCGGGTGCCCAGGGACAGGCAAGCGACGCGCTTCTCGCGCTGCTGCACCTGATCGTCGGTGTCAGCTACTACAAGACCGCCGCGCCGCAGCTGGAGGTCGATGCCGATCCGGTCACCGCGGCTCTGCTCAACCGTCTCTACGTCGACGGGTTGTCGGAGTTCGCGTACGTCAACCGGATAGACCTGCGCGACCGAGTCCAGTTCTCGCCAGTCGGGGACGTGACGGCCGACGGGCTCTCCCTGCCCCGGCGCACCGCCGTCCCGATCGGCGGGGGAAAGGACTCAATCGTCACGCTGGAGGCGCTGAAGCGGGCCGGCGAGCCGATCGTCGCGTTCTCGGTCGGCAATCCGGATCCGATCCGTCGAACGGTCGAGGCCGCCGGGGTGGAGCACATCGTGGTGGAGCGCGAGCTCTCGCCGGCTCTCTTCAGGCTGAACGCCGCGGGCGCGCTGAACGGTCACGTGCCGATCACCGCGATCGTGTCCGCGATCGCGTGCTTCGCAGCACCGCTGTACGGGTTCGACGCGGTGGCGATGTCCAACGAGCGCTCGGCCTCGGAGCCGAACCTGGTCTGGAGCGGACTCGAGGTCAACCACCAGTGGAGCAAGGGGCTCCAGTTCGAGCGTCTGTTCCGCGCCACCCTCGCGCAGCGCGCGCCCGGCCTCGAGTGGTTCTCGCTCCTGCGCCCATGGTCCGAGCTCGCGATCGCGCGCGCCTTCGCGCAACTCGACGGCTACGACCAGGCCTTCACCAGCTGCAACTCGGTCTTCCGCCGCGATCCAGCGGGCCGCGGCACGGGGTGGTGCGGGGACTGCCCCAAGTGCCGCTTCGTCTTCCTGGTGCTGGCCCCGTGGATGGAGCCCGAGCGCGTGGTCGGGATCTTCGGGCGCAACCTGCTCGACGAGCCGGGGCAGGCGGACGGCTTCGCCGAGCTGCTGGGTCGCGGGAAACACAAGCCGTTCGATTGCGTGGGTGAGCGCGCCGAATCGGCCGCCGCCCTCGCGCTTCTGACGAGCCACGACAGATGGCGCGACACCCACACTCGCCCCGGCCGCAGATCCGGACGGGTGGCTGGAACCCTCCCCCGACCACTGCATCCCGCCGCGCTTCGAGGGCGCAGCCCGTGCGCTTCTCTGACCTGGCGGGACGGCGCGTGGGCGTCTGGGGCGCCGGCCGCGAGGGCCGCGCCGCGCACAGCGCGCTGCGCGAGCAGGACCTCGCCCGCGAGGTGCTCATCTACACCGACGAATCCGTACCGGACGAGCGCCGCGACGCGTTCGGCGCCGGTGCGCGGTTCGAGCACGGCCCGGATGGGTTCGGCGCGCTCGAGGCGTGCGAGGTGGTGATCCGCTCCCCGGGGGTCAGCCGCTACCGCCCGGAGGTCGAGCGGCTCGCCGCGAGCGGCGTGCAGCTCACCACGGGCACCAATCTCTGGTTCGCCGAGCACGGCGACGAGCGCGTGGTCGCCGTGACGGGCACGAAGGGCAAGAGCACGACCGCGTCCCTCATCGCGCACCTGCTGAACGAGAGTGGAGTGCGGGCAACGCTCGGCGGCAACGTCGGGCGGCCGCTGCTCGACGTCCTTCACGTGGACCCGCAGCCGGACGTGTGGGTGCTCGAGCTCTCGAGCTTTCAGGCAGCCGACCTGGAGCGTGGACCGTCGATCGGCGTCCTCCTGAACGTCCACCCCGAGCACCTCGACTGGCACGGCACGCCCGAGCAGTACATGGAGGACAAGGTCAACCTGCTGCGCCGCAATCCCGACTGCCTGGCGGTGCTCAACTGGTCAGACGAGCGCGTGAGGGAGCTGGCTGGGCATCTGCCCGACGTGCGGCTGTTCGCCGACATCGAGGGCTTCCACCTGGACGCCGACGGGGCTATCTCCCGGAGCCTCGACCGGCTGTACGAACCGGACGCGCTGCGGCTGCAGGGCCGTCACAACGCGCTGAACGCATGCGCCGCGCTGACCGTCGTGCAGGAGCTGGGCCTCGATGCGGCCGCACTCGATGAGGCGCTCGGGTCATTCGAGCCGTTGCCGCACCGGCTCGAGCCGGTCGGCGTCTACGGCGGCCGCACCTTCGTCAACGACAGCATCGCCACCACCCCGCCGGCGGCGATCGCGGCGCTCGAGGCGCTGGCAGGCAGCCGCATCGCGATGATCGTCGGTGGCTATGAGCGCGGTCAGGACTACGCGCCGCTCGCGCGGCGCATCGTCGACTCGGGCGTAGAGCTGGTGGTGGGCCTGCCCGACACGGGGAAGCGGATCGTCGCCGAGGTCGAGGGGCTCGAGGCCGACCAGCCGCCGGCCACCCGGCTCGCCGCCGACCTCGACGAGGCCGTACGGGTCGCGGCCGACGGCATCCCCGCCGGCGGGGTGGTCCTCCTGTCCCCCGCCGCCCCCAGCTACGTGCAGTTCCGTGACTTCGAGGAACGCGGGCTCGCGTTCGCACAGGCGGCCGCTCGGGTGAAGGAACCGGCGTGATCGACTCGTGCGTGCTGGACGGCCGCGTTCTCCCGGTCGCAGAGGCGGCGGTCCCGGTTACCGACGAGGGCCTCCTCCGAGGGGATGGGGCTTTTGAGGTCGTCCGCCTCTATGCCGGCCGCCCGTACGCGCTGGACGACCACCTCAGGCGCATGACCCGCTCGTGCCAGACGCTGCACCTGGAGGCCGACCTCGGCGGCGTGCGGGGCGACGCCCTCACCGCGTGCGAGCTCGCCGACGGAGCGGACTTGCTGCTGCGCCTGGTGGTCACGCGCGGCGGCCACCGGCTGGCAGTCCTCGAGCCGATGCCAGAACACGGCGACAGCGTCCGGCTCTCGGTTGAGACCCACCTCCCCACCCCCCTTCTGCACGCCGCCAAATCGCTCTCCTACGCGGCGAACATGCTGGCCGCGCGGCTCGCGGTCGAGCGCGGCTACGACGACGCGCTGCTCGTCCTCCCCGACGGGCGCGTCCTCGAGATGACGCGGTCGTCGTTCTTCTGGGTGGAGGACGGCCGCGTCCTCACCCCGCCCCTGCAGGACGAGGAGATCCTCGACTCGATAACGCGCCGGCGCGTGCTCGAGGAGAACGACGTGACCGAGCAGGCCGTCACGCTCGACGAGCTTCGCCACGCGGACGAGGCGTTCACCGCTGGCACCTCGTACGAGGTGCTCCCGATCACGGAGATCGAGGGCGTGGGGTCCTTCGAGCCCGGTCCGGTCACCCGCGAGGCGATGGACCGCGTCAGTGCTCGCGTGGAGCGCGACCTGGCAGGTTCTGCATGAGCGATCCGAACGTCTTCGAACCGGGCTTCGACGCTGAGCAGGACGAGCCGCCGTTCACCTGGCGCCGGGCGCGGATCGGGCGGCAGGCCGGCTCCGAGAAGCTCGGCGCGTCGCTGTTCGAGCTGCCACCGGGCGCCTCGAGCTTCCCCCTCCACATCCATCACGCCAACGAGGAGCTCCTCGTGGTGTTCGCCGGGCGGCCCACGCTCCGCACCCTCGACGGCGACCGCGAGCTGGGAGCCGGCGAGGTGGTCGCCTTCCCGACCGGCCGCCGCGGCTCGCACCGGATCGATAACCGCTCCGGCGAACCGGCCCGTTTCCTGATCGTCAGCACGATGATCTCGCCCGAGGTCAACGAGTACCCCGAGAGCGACAAGATCTGGGCGCGCAGCTTCGCGCCGGGAGCAGATGGATCGGCCGACTCGCTCGACGTGCTGGCCCGCCCGGACCCGGATCTCGGCTATCTGGACGGGGAGCGCTAGGCGGCAGCCAGCGCCGGCT
>VAWV01000206.1 GCA_005883295.1 Actinomycetota bacterium | reverse complement strand
GCCGCCAGGTCCTCGGCGGCCGGGTCCAGATCGCGGAACGAGTCGATCCCGGGCGGGCCGTTCAGCAGCGTGAAGGCCGTCAGGTAGGGAATCGAGAACTTCGCCTCGAGCCCGTTGGCGACGGCCGTCCGCCACGCCGTTTGTAGCGACACCGGATGGACCGCCACGACGATCGCGCCGGCTGGCACGCCGCGGTCCTTGCGCAGCAGCTCGGCCGCCTCGATCGCGCCGTGCGTCTGGAGGCAGCACGGGTATGCCTTGATCCAGTTCTCGCGGATCGCGGCCCGCCCGGACGGAGCCTCGAGCGCATCGGCAGGCCAGCGCGCGCCAAAGGCCTCCTCGAACCCGCCGAGCACCTCGGCCCCCGCGGTGGCGCCCGCCGCGGCGAGGCGAGCGGCGTCCACTCCGGAGGCGGCGGCCATCCCCACCTGAAGCGCCTTGCCGTCGGATCCGAACGCCGCGTGGAGGCCCCCGGCGCGGAGCAGCGCTAGGCGAACGGCGTGTTCGGTCCGGTCCCGATCGAGCTCGAGCAGCCGGGCCGCGGACACCGCAGCGCCCACCACCCCGCAGACCGCCGTGGGATGCCAGCCGCGCGCTCGGATCTGCGGATGGTTTGCGGCGGCGACCGCGCCCATCACCTCGAACCCCGCGGCGTGGGCCTCGAGGGCGTGCCCGAGGGTGGTCCCGAGGGTCGCTCCCAGCACGAGTGCGGCGGGCGCAGTCGGGGCGCTCAGATGCGCGAGGCTCGACGCGTGCGTGTCGTCGAAGTCGAGCACGTGCCCCGCGGCGCCGATGGCCGCCACGCGATCGGCGACCCCGTCGCCCAGCCCGCGCGCGGCCACGGCGGCGGGCTCCTCGCGCCCCGCCACCGCGCAGGCGAGCCAGTCAAGCAGTGCTGTCCGGTGCACCTAGGGCGCCAGCGCCTCGGCAACCGCGTAGGCGAGGGTCACCGCGTCGCGCACGGTCTCGTAGTCGACGTTCTCGGGCACGTCGCTCGGCCAGTGGTAGTTGGCCAGGGAGCGCCACGGCGTGACCGAGGAGACCGTCGCCGTGGGGTAGCCCGCCCGGCTCGGGATCACGCTGTCCGTGGACGCCCGCGAGCGCAGGTCGCGCTCGAGCGCGATGCCGGCCGAGCCGGCCTCGCGCGCGACCAGTTCCCGGAAGGCGGGATCGTGGTAGTCGCGCATCACCAGCGGACCCTCCCCCTCGAGGAGGGCGAGCTGGGGCGACCCGATCGTCTCCAGGTTGAGGATCCAGGTCCGGTCGGGTGGAAGCGTGTGCCGGTGGCTGCGCAGGAACCCGCGGATGCCGTCCTGGAAGGCCTCCTCGGCACCGCAGGAGACGAGCAGGACCCGGATCCCGGCAACGGGCCGCTCGGCCAGGAGCTCCGCGAGCCCGACGAGGCCCGCTACCCCGGAGGCGTTGTCGTTCGCCCCGGGCACGGTGGGGCTGCGCGAGATGTCGGCCATGGCCGCGAGGGCCACGGCCCCGACGACCAGGCCGGCGCCGGCGGGCCCGCGGCGGCCGGTGACCGCCGAAGCCACAGTTCCGACCGGGCACGCCAGGCCGATCCACCAGAGCGGGATCGAGGTGCGGAAGCGGTCCATGAACTCGGGCATGAGCTCGAACGCCTTGCGCTGGAGGCCCTGATCGAAGATCGCACCGGTCTGGGGGGCGTCGTGGTGCGCGAGCACGACGAGCGTGCGGCCCGCATTGTCCGGACCGATCCGCGCCACCACGTTCGCCAGGTTTCGCTCGCTCCGCAGGCGGGAGCGGAACAGCCGAGGGCCGTTCTCGACCTCGTCGACGAAGGCGACGGTGCACGCTGTCGCCATCGCGGCCCCCAGCCAGCGCCTGCCGAGCAGCGCGGCGCCGGCGCCGGCGATCGCGAGCGCTCCGAGTGCGAGCATGGTCTTCGGGTACGTGCCGTAGCCGGTCTCGCGCTCGACCTCCACCCGGTCGACGCCGGCCGCGGCCAGGCGCGCCCGGAGCCATTCGGCTGCCCGCCACTCGCCCTCGGAGCACGGCGGGCGTTCGATGGCGCAGAGCGCATCGACGACCTCGCGGAGCGTCGCCTCCGGCGCTCGCAGGGGCCCTGTGGCGACGCTCACCGCTCCGGTCTCTCGAGCGAAGACGGGAAGCGCTCGAGGATCCAGGCCGGCCCCACCTCGTGGAGCCGCGTCTCGATCGGATACCACATGTTGTGCTCGCGGATCAGCTCGTTGACCCGGTCGAGCCGCCAGGCTGAGGCCCGGGCCCGCCACCGGCGGGCGAACTCCTCGGCGTCGCCGCGGCAGGCCGCCTGTAGCGCGCGGTAGACCCGCTGGAGGCGATAGGTGTGGAGCGAGAGCTCCGCGTCGATGTCGCGAAGCCGCTCCATGTAGCGCGGGACGCCCCCGGCTCGCAGGTAGGCCTCCACTGTCCGCCTGGTCTGCCTCGCACGCCGCGAGAGCGGCTTGCCCACGCCGGACTCGTCCTCGAGGCTGCGCCGAAGGCGGTCCTCGATCGGGGAGCGCTGGTCGGTCGGCTGGCCGCTCACCGGCCGGAGAATAGGGCGCGCCCGCGCCCGGCGCTAGGGCAGGGTCAGCTCGCTGAAGAGGCCGGCGTGATCGGAGTCCCAGAACCCGTTTACCGGCTTCCGGCCAGTCACAGCCGAGCTCACCAGGGTCACCTGCTTCGGCCTGTTGGTCATCACGTGGTCGACCTTGTGGTCGAAGTCGCTGAGCTTGCCGGGACCGGAGGTCGTGAGCACATCGCCCTTGAGGCAGCAACTGAGCGGCTTGCCGGCGCTCCGCTCGACGAAGCCGGCCTTCAGCAGCACCTTGTAGGCGCGTGCGTCCCCGGGCTTCACCTCGGTCTTCTTGTCCGAGTTGAGGTCGCCCAGCAGGATCACCGGAAGCTTTCCGGTCGCCGCGCCGTTCTTCCCGACCAGCTCCTTGGCCTGGGCCTCCCGGACCTGCCCGTTCCCCACGTCCGTGCCCTGGTTGGTGTGGTTGCTGGCCCGGTTGTCGAAGGACTCGAGATGCGTGTTCACGAACCGAAACTTGCCCGCGCCCGCGACCTTCGCGTCCACCTGGGTCCACCCGCGTGTCACGTTGACCGGCACGCCCGCCGGCTTCTCCTGCAGGAGCGTCTTGAAGTGGCCGCCCTTCGCCGCAGTGGTGGTCACGTGGCCGATCCGGGCGAGGATCACGTCGTTCATCGTCAGGCGCACGTTGGTCTCGCTGCCGTACGGGCAGCCCGGACCGTGCGTGGCCTCGTTGCCGTCGGTGTTGGCCCAGATCTCGAAATCGAACTCGGGCTCCACGATCACAGCGCGGTAGTTCTTCGCGTTCTTGTTGAGCTGCCCCAGCAGCAGCTTCACGTAGTCGTAGCGGACGTGGGTGGCGCTCGGCGGGAGCGGGCTTTTGGCGCACGGCTGGGTGCGCCACAGGGACGCTTCCTGGAGCCCGACGAGGTCGGGCTGCTTCTTCAGGATCTCCGCCGCCAGCCCCTTCGCCCGCACCTGGAACTTGTTCTGGTCGACCTGGTGGATGATCTTGCCGGCCGCGTCCACGAGCTGCTGGAGGTTCTTCGCGTTCACGCCGGGCGTCAGATCGGCGCCCAGGTACAGGTTGCGCGTCATGACCTTGACGTGCCCCGTGCTTGCGGTCGATACCGCGGGCAGAGCGCAAACGAGCCCGACAGCCAGAGCTGCGAGACCAGCGACGCGCTTGCCGGGACCTCGGCACACGTGGAGGGCCACCACGACGTCCGATCATAGTCGGGAGCCAGGGGCGCGCGTGTTAAGCGCGCCGCAACCGTCCCCGATGCGCCGGGTTAACGCTGCGTGCAATACAGTCGGCGCCGGGTAATGCCACGGGAGGCGTGATGGCGAGTCGCTGGGGCATCGGGGCATGGAAGGCGGCCATTCTGGCGCCGGTCCTCGCCGCCCTGGCACTGGCCCTCGGAGCCGCGCCGGCAGCGGCCTACGCGGACCCGTTCTGGAAGCCGGACTACAAGGCCGCGAAGGACTACGCGCGGCAGCGCCACCACAACATCAGGATCATCGGCTTCACCCTACGCACGCCGAGCCGTACGTGGAGCTACCACGGGACGTCGATGATCACTGCGTTCAGCGCGATAAAGGTCATGATCCTGACCGCCTACCTGCGGCGGGGCGACGTGCGCGACCGCAGCCTGAGCAGCGACGAGCGCTACAACCTCGAACAGATGATCGAGTGGTCCAACGACTCGGCCACCTGGCACATCTTCGGCCACGTCCACTGCAGCGGGCTCGACAAGCTGGCGCGCACGGTGGGCATGAGGCACTTCGAGTCGTGCGGCCCGAACCACGACCACTGGGGACGGTCGCTCATCGACTCCGACGACCAGAGCCTCTTCCTACGCGACCTCGCCAAGTACCTGCCCTCGAAGCACCGCTCATACGCGCTCAAGCTGCTGGAGACGATCAAACGGGGCAACTGGGGGATCGGCGAGATCCATCCCAGCGGCTGGCACGTCCACTTCAAGAGCGGCTGGGGCTGCGGAACCGGCCAGGCCGACAACCAGGTCGCGCTGCTGACGCGCAACGGGATGCGCATCGGCGCGGCGGTCTTGATGAAGGACATCTACCCGGACGAGCGCTCGAGGCCGGGCGGCTGTTACAACAACGACGGCCCCTATGGCCAGGCGACCCTGAAGGGCCTCTTCAAGCGGCTCCTCCGCGGGCTCGGCAAGAATTCTCTCGTTCAGTAGCCGGTTCATCGGATATATAGGACCCTGGAAAAGTCGGACATAAGCCGGTTCGGCCCCTTGACCGGTGACAAAACCGCGTATAGGTTCTAGTTTCCGCCAATCGAGGGGAAAAGAAAGGAGCGAGATGCATCGCTTGAGTAGGCGCCCTGCGGGGTACATCATCGCCGTTGTTCTTGGCGTTGCTGGGGTCGGTGGCCTGAGCACCGCGCTCGCTGAGCAGGGTTCACAGGGCCAGGGTTCGCCCTCGGTCAGCCAGAGCCAGACACAGGGACAGGGCCAGGGCTCACAGGGCCAGGGCTCACAGGGCCAGGGCTCACAGGGTCAGGGTCAGGGCCAGACGGACTGCGGCCAGGGCCAGGGCTCGAACTGCTCTGACTGTGGTCAGGGTCAGGGCCAGGGCTGCACGCCCGAGGTCGGCTCTGAGAACGCTGAGACTCCGGTCAGCAGCGAGGAAGTCACCACCGAGGCAGTTCCGGCCGAGGCGGTCACCGAGACCGCGCACTTCGGCGGGTAGTTAGCGGCTTTCGATCCGGGGCGGCTCAGAGTGGGCCGTCCCGGGTCTTCGCCGTTCCAGGAATCTCTTGATAGGGACTTGTAAGACTGTCGAGGCTCACCCATGGGAAAACGCCGCCTCTATGAGCTAGCCCAGGACCACGGGCTCACGACGGCCGAGCTCCTGCGGCGGCTCGAGCAGGCGGGGATCGAGGGGAAGAAGCCGCTCTCGACACTCGAGGAGGAGGAGGTCGAGGCCGCGCTCGCGCAGACGAAGTCCGGCGAAGCGTCCGGTGACTCCTCCAGCACCTCCCAGGGACCGCGGCTCGCACCGGTCGAGCGGCTCCTGCTCTGGCGCAAGCTGCGCCACCTGCGCAAGCTCCATGAGGCCCAGCTCAAGGAGCTGGCCGGCCTTGCCGTCGAGTTGCAGCGCCTCGACAGCCCGAGGTACCAGGAGCTCGCGGCCGAGCGGCTGAGCGAAGCCGCCAAGACCGACGAGGAGCTGATCGAGCTCGAGCGCCAGCTGTCGCCCGACGACCTGGGCGGCGAATGCCCCAAGTGCGGCCTGCACTCGACCCGCACGCGCTACTGCCTGCGCTGCGGCGAGAAGCTCACCGGTCGCCGTGCGGACTCGATGTCCGTCCCCGGCGCGCTCGTGGCCATCATCGCGATCTCGGCCGCCTGGCTCCTCGGCGGGGCGAACCTGGGTGGCGAGAGCGGGTCGCGCCCGGCCGCGGTCCGGACGCCGGTGACGCGCGGGGCGCGGACGCCCGCGCGTCCGAGCTACGAGAGCGTCGTCGCCATCGCCACGGGGACGACCACGGCCGTCTACCACTCGCCGTCGGACCCCTCGCCGTTCGCGAAGCTCCCGAGCCCCAACCTCGACGGCGCGCCCGAGGCCTTCCTCGTCAAGCAGATCGTCGGGAAGTGGGCGTACGTCTATCTCCCCGTCCGCCCGAACGGGAGCACCGGGTGGATCCGCCTCAGGCACGTCAGGCTGGCGAAGCACTCCTACCGCATCGTGATCAAGCTGGACAGCCACAGGCTCATCGTCTCCCACGGCGCCAAGACCATCCTCCGCACAGCCGTGGGGGTCGGGCGGGCCGTGACCCCCACCCCCTCCGGCCTCTACTACATCACCGAGCTCCTCAAGCAGCCTGACCCGACCGGCCTC
>VAWV01000058.1:512-20734 GCA_005883295.1 Actinomycetota bacterium | reverse complement strand
TCGCCGCTGGCCGCGCGGAGGGTCGACGCACTCCCCTCGCGCGTGTGGACGGCGGAGCTCGATGCGCGCGCGGCCGACCGCAGCACGTCGAGCGCGCGCTCGACGATCGGGGTCTCCTCGAGCGTCTGGGTCATCGTCGTGGCGAGCCCGGTGAGCGCCTCGAGCTGCTCGTTGCGCCTGACGGCCTCCTCGCGCAGGCGGCGCTCGCGAGCCACGGCCAGGCGGTTGTCGATCAGGAGGTACGCCTGCCGCCCGAAGGCGATCACGAGCGCGGTGACGAAGCAGACCGCGTAGTAGGCGGCCGACCACGCGACGAGGTGTCCGGAGACGGCGAGCGGGATCGCCACGCCTGGGAAGGCCAGTACCACGATGAGCGGGAAGACCACGCGGACGAGCACCCAGCCCTTGCCCATCGACTCCGCCGGCTCGACCTCGCGGTTATGTGGACGTCGCCGCTCGCGGTCGCGGCCACGAAACCGTCGCCCAGGGTCGCGGCGCTGCACGCCGCGACGAGGCTCCAGCCCAATTTGCGGTGGCGCCACGTGCGTCGCATCGTCGCCCCGACCGTCGCGAACACAACCGCCCCGAGGTCGGCGACGAAGACGAGCGTGAGGACGAAGTCGCCGTGCGCGAAGCCTGGGACGGCGACGAAGTAGACGGACAGCGCGACCACGAGCAGCAGCAGGAGGGCCGCGTCCACGGACCGCTCGAGGCGCGCCGTCTTCACGCTCGCGCGCGCGAACGCCCACATGGCGGCGAGCATCGCGACCGAGGCGGAGGACGCTAGATAGAAGCCGGCCAGCCGGAAGCTGTCGGCGATGGTGGTAACGATCGTGAGCGCCGAGGACAGAGCCGCGAGGGTCGCGCCGCAGGCAAGGAGCACCCACAGGAGCCGGCGCGCCCCGGCGCGGGGCACCGCCTTCGCTGCCCGCACCGCGCCGAAGGTGATCAGGATCAGCGGCACGGCGAAGGCGAGCGCGCCGACCTTGATGCCGACCGCCGGCAGCAGCAGCGGAAGCAGTACGAAGAGCCCGAAGACCCCCGTCACGTCCGGGCTCTTCGAGGGCGGAGGGATTACGCCCTCGCGATCGGGATCGAAGTGCTCGAGCTCCGCCTCGGTGGCTACACGCAGCGGCGAGCCGCACTCCTCGCAGCCTGGCGGGAGCAGGGTCGCGGACGACGCTTCACGCGACCACCCACAGAAAGCGCACTGGTGGTACGTGCGGGACGGCACAAGCCGGATATCGGCCTGCCGCCGCCGGACTTTACGGCTGTGCGGGTTACTTCGCGGACTCCGCCGACTGAACCCGCGCCCGGGGTGATAGGCGCGATATACGGTGTCTCCCGCGCTGCGCGGGAGGAAGACACTTCGCACACGATGCGCCGTCGGGCTGGCGGCGGGTGTCGTCCTGGTCTTGGCGCCGCCGGCTGCGGCCGCGCCGCGAGCGCTCCTGATCCTGCCGCCCGGCGAGGGCAACACGATCACCGCCCCCGCCTTCGCGCACTACCAGGCGAGCGGCGACTGCACCGACCTGGGGCCGAACTTCTGCGACCAGCTGGGCGCCTACGAGCACTGGCGCTTCCGCGACGCGCGGCTCGCGCCGCAGCCGGCGCAGGTCGCCGGGGCGGTGCGCAGCGAGACGCCCGAAGCGGGCGTCACGATCGTGCGCGATCAGGCCGGCGTGCCGCATGTCTACGCCAGCGGGCCGGACGAGCAGACCATCGAGGAGCGGCTCGCCCACGGGATCGGGGTCGCGCAGGCCGAGGAGCGGCTGTTCCAGATGGAGATCCTCCGCCGGGCCGGAGAGGGGCGGCTATCGGATCTGCTGGGACCGGCGTACCTCCAGATGGACGTCGTCACGCGCCGCGACTCCGAGACGCCGGCGGAGCGCCAGGCCGAGGTCGACGCGCTCCCACCCGGGCAGCGGGCCTCGCTCCAGGCCTACGCGAACGGGATCAACGCGGTCATCCAGCGCGACACACTGAACCCGTCCCTCATGCCCACCGGCTTCGTCGCCACGCAGGACCTGCCGATCGCTCCGTGGACGCCGGCGGACACCGTCGCGGTCATCACCCTGGAGGTGAAGGGCGTGGCCGAGTCGGCCGGCAACGAGCTGGGCTACGCGGCCCTCGCCCGCCGGCTGGCGGCGAAGTACGGGCGGCGGCGTGCGGTCGGGATCTTCGACGACGTCCAGCTCACTCGTGACCCGCGCACTCCAACCACGATCCCCGCGGGCGGCCGCGCGACGCGAACCAGCGGCGGCCTGCGCTACCGATACATCCACTACAGCGCGGTGGACACCGCGCGGCGGATCTCCGAGCTGCGGCCGTCGGTGCAGCCGGCGCACGACCACGTGGCGACCGGAGACCGGGCGGTCGCCACGGCCACGCGGCGGCTGGGGCTGCCCGTGTTCGGCTCCAACGCCTGGGCGATCGCGCCACGCCGATCCTCGACGGGCCATGCGCTCCTGTGGGGCGGCCCCCAGGTCGGCTACTACGCGCCGGCGGTCTTCGACGAGCTCGAGGTGGAGGCCGGCCAGTTCCACGAGCGCGGGGTTGGCGTTCCCGGCGGCGGACCCGGCGTGGTGATCGGTTTCACGCCCCACACCGCCTGGTCGATCACCACGGCGCAGGACGACCAGGTGGACACCTACGTGGACGGCATCCGGGTCGCGCCGGGCGGCGGCTACCAGTACCGCTGGCACGGGTCGTGGCATCCGGTGGAGCAGCGCAGCGAGACGATCCGCTCGCGGGTCCCGCCGCCGAGCTTCGGCGGGGTAGGCCCGCCGGCGCCGCCCGCCTACACCCAGCAGTCGGAGACCTTCTACCGGACTTTCCACGGCACCGGCGCGGCGAGGGAGCCGTGCGTCGTGGTCTACATCGACCGGACCGCCGGCCTCGCCTACTGCAAGGTCCGCGCCTTCTGGGGACAGGAGCTCCAGACCGGCCGCTCGATAGTGGAGGTCGACCGCGCCACCGACCTGGCCGGCTTCGACGCCGCCGTGCGGCAGGGCATCGCGGGCTTCAACTTCATCTACGCCGACGACCGCGGCCACATCGGCTACTGGCACACCGGCCGGATCCCGATCCGTGTTCACGGCCACGATCCGCGGCTCCCCGCGCCCGGCGGCGGCCGCTTCGACTGGCGCGGGTTCCTCGATCCGAGCCGGTGGCCGTCGGTCGTGGACCCGGCGCGCGGCTGGCTCGCCTCGTGGAACAACAAGCCGCAGCGGTCCTGGCTCGACTCCGGAGACGGGAGCCTGTGGGGCGCGTACCAGCGGGTCCGCCAGCCGATGGCGCTGCTCGGGTCCCATCGCGGGCGGTTCACACTCACCGCCGCGTGGCACGTGGCGCGGCGGACGGGCGAGCTCGACCTGCGCGACACGCTCGGGTTCGGGCGCCTGCTCGCGCGGCTGGGGCGTAGCCGCCACCTGAACGCGATCGAGCGGGCCGCCGTGCGCCAGGTGGCTCGCTGGGACGGCACCGCGTTCTACCCCAGCGGGGCCGAGCGGTCCGCCTCCGGCGCCGAGACCGGGAAGGTCCGGGCGGCCGGGTTCGCGATCCTCTCGGCCTGGTTCCACGCGCTCGAGGCGCGGCTCGGACGCTCGGTCTTCGGCCCCGTGACCGGCAACGCCGGGAACGCCGCGGCCGGGGTGCGCGCTTACACCCAGACCGGTCAGACCACCAGCCCCGAGTTCGAGTTCTTCGACGACTACGACGCCTTCCTCTACAACGCATTGACCGGGCGCGCGCACCGGGCGCGCTACCTCGGCGGCGGAACGAGCAGCTCGGTCTCGGAGGAGGCGCTCGACGACGCGATCGCCCGGCTACGGGCGCGGCAGGGCGGCGACCCCGCGCGGTGGCGGGCGCCCATGCCACAGATCCAGTTCCAGTCGCTCGACGTGGCGGACCTGCCGCCGGTGCCGTGGCTAATCTCCCCGCGTCTTGGCCCTCCCATCGCAGTCCGAGGACTTTCCCGCCTGGTATCAGGAGGTCGTCCGCCAGAGCGAGCTGGCCGAGTCGGCCCTCGGCCGCGGGTCCATGGTGATCAAGCCGTACGGGTTCGCACTGTGGGAGGCGATCCAGGCCGCGTTCGACCGCCGCATCAAGGCGACGGGGCACAGCAACGTGTACTTCCCGCTCCTGATCCCCTACAGCCTGCTCCAGCGGGAGGCCGACCACGTGGAGGGCTTCGCGCCGGAGGTGGCGGTAGTCACCCACGCCGGCGGGAGTGAGCTGGAGGAGCCCTACGCCATCCGGCCGACCTCCGAGACGATCATCTGGGCCACTGTCGGGCGATGGCTGCAGTCGTGGCGCGACCTGCCCCTGCTCCTCAACCAGTGGTGCAACGTGGTCCGCTGGGAGCTCCGGCCGCGGCTGTTCCTGCGCACCACGGAGTTCCTCTGGCAGGAGGGGCACACCGCGCACGAGACCGAGGCGGAGGCGTGGAGGGAGACCCGGATGATCCTGCGCTCGGTCTACCAGCGGGTCGCCGAGCGGGAGCTGATGCTTCCGGTGGTGGTCGGGCGCAAGACGGCGTCCGAGCGCTTCGCCGGGGCGGTCGAGACGCTCTCGATGGAGGCGCTGATGCGCGACGGCCGCGCGCTGCAGGCCGGCACATCGCACTACCTCGGCCAGAACTTCTCGCGCGCGTATGACGTGCGGTACACGGGGCGGGACGGGGCCGAGGAGTTCCCCCACACCACCTCCTGGGGGGTGAGCACAAGGCTTGTTGGGGCGCTGGTCATGGCCCACGGCGACGACCAGGGCCTGCGGCTCCCACCCAGCATCGCCCCCTACCAGACCGTGATCGTGCCGATCTATCGCTCGGATGAGGAGCGGGAACTGGTGCTGGGCGAGGCCGAACGAGCGGCGCGCCAACTCCGCCGCCGGCGCGTGCGGGTGCACGTGGACGACCGCGACCAGCACCGCCCGGGCTACAAGTTCAACGAGTGGGAGCTGAAGGGGGTGCCGCTGCGGGTGGAGCTCGGCCCGCGCGACATCGCGGCCGGCCAGGCCACCGTCTTCCGGCGCGACCTCGCCACCAAGGAGGTCGTTCCGCTCGCCGAGCTCGGCTCGATCGCGCGGGAGCTCCTACCGGACATCCAGCGCGGGCTGTTCGAGGACGCCCGGCGGTTCCGCGACGAGCACACCTACACCCCCACCACGTGGGACGAGANNNNAGCCGGCTGGTGCGGCGACGAGGCCTGCGAGGCACGGGTCAAGGAGGAGACCAAGGCCACCATTCGCTGCCTGCCGATCAGGCGCGAGCGAACGGACGGCTCGTGCCTCGTGTGTGGGCGGCCGGCGGCGGAGCGCGCCTACTGGGCGCAGGCGTATTAGCGCCGGGTTAAGAGAGGACCGTCCGCCCCTACGGCGAAGCTACGCATGAGACATCCGTTGCTCAAACCGCAACATCGGGTTTGCCCAAACGTTATGGTGGTAGACGACGTTGTGATGGCAGTGGCAGTGGAATTGGGCGGAGACCCAGAGACAACAGACGGCGACTGGTAGGCCGCCGCGTCCCGCCCTCCTCAGGCCCCGGGTCCCGCCGGGCCGAAGCGGCTTGTCTCTCCTTCGGGGAGCCGGCCGTCGCGCCCGACGTACCCGTCCTTGCCGCCGGCGATCACGTAGATCGCGTCCTCGTCGGGCGACAGGTTGCGGATCTTCCTGACGGTGGCCGCGTCCACGCGGGCCACCCCACCCGGCCCCAGGACGTGCCGTGAGCCGTCGCCGAACTCGATCTCCACGCGGCCGCGGTGGACGAAGTACGTCTCCTCCTGCTCGTCGTGGAAGTGGCGGCCGGTCTCGTAGCCGGGCGGCAGGCAGATCGCGTTGATCCCGAACGCCGTCACGTCCAGGTTCCGCCTGATCTTGCGGAACCCGTAGCGGTCGCCCAGCGTGTCGATGTTGGCCACGGCGTAGCCGTCGCCGTGGATCGGTTCGCTCACCTCTTCGCTCACGGCCGTAGAAGCTAGCCGAACGTGAACGCGTACCCCTCGATTCCGGGCTGGAGCTCGAGGGTGAGCACGTGGTTCTCCACGCGCGGGAGGTCGATCAGGCGGTAGAGGCGCTGGGCCTCGACCCGGGCGGTGCCGCGCCGGACGTCCGCGCCGGCAGGGCCGGCGGCGACCGGCCGCCCGTCGAGGAGGACGCGCACGGTGCGCGGCTGACCCGGTGACCCGAGGACGAGGAACACGCGCCGCGCCTGGAAGTGCAGGTAGACCCTGGCGCCCGGACCGGCCCTGGCGGTCTCGCCGGAGATGGTCCAGCGGCCCCGGTAGGCGAGCCCGTCGCGCGGCAGGTGGGGAGTGGAGAGCCCGTAGTCGTGCGCGCCGGCGCTGACCGGCCGGTCGAATCCCTGCGCCCGTGCCGCGCCGAGATACGTCTCCGGTGTCGTGACCCCCGCCGTCGGCACCTGCGCGTGCGCGTGCGTCATCGCGCCGAGGCGGGTGGCTCCGGCCTCGGCCAGCAGGGAGCGGATCGCCTTCTCGGTTACGCCGTAGTCGCCCTCGCCGAAGCTCGCGTAGCGGACCCGGCCGCGTGTGTCGATCAGGTAATCCGCCGGCCAGTACTGGTTCTGGTACGCGGTCCAGGTGGCGTAGGCGTTGTCCTGGGCAACCGGGTAGCGGATCCCATTCTGACTGATCGCGGCCGCCACGTTCGGCGCGCTCCGCTCGAACGGGAACTCCGGCGTGTGGACCCCGATGATCGTCAGGCCGGCCTGCCGGTAGCGGGCATCCCAGGCGGTCACGTGGGGCAGTGTGCGGATGCAGTTGATGCAGGTGTAGGTCCAGAAGTCGATCAGCACCACACGGTGCTGCCGCCTCAGCCCGGCGAGGGTGAGGGGACGGTCGCCGGGCGTGTTCCACCAGCGCTCCGTGCCGGTGATCTCGGGGGCGGTCCCGAGGACCGGAAGTCGCGAGCCGGCGGCGGCCTCGCGCGCCCCGCCTGACCTCGCGGCGCGGCCGCCGCGTATGCGCGCCAGCTGCCGCCGCACTGTGTGGCCGTTCTCGATGTCCTTCGTCGGATTGACCAGGAAGGCCGGCAGGTCCTTTGCGATCGCCGTCTCGAAGCGGGTGTCGAGGTCGAACAACATAAGGACTGCCACGACGACCATCACCCCTCCAAGCGCCTGCTGGAAGCGGCCGCTGCGTACGGCCAGCCGCCTGGTCAGGCGCCTCCCAGCGCCCATGAGGACGAACAGCGTGGCGGCGGAGCCCACGCCGTAGGCCAGGGCCGTGGCCAGCCGCCCCGCTGTGAAGGACTGCGAGGCCGACACGGTGATGACGCCGGCGAGGATCGGTCCGGCGCACGGCGCGTAGACGAGCCCGAGGCTGATCCCGAGCAGCATCCCCGAGCCGAAGCCGTCGCCTCCGCGCGCGGGACCCGTACCCGCGGAGAGACGGCTGAGGCGAGCCTCAACCAGCGCCGCGACGGGCGGCACGGCGAGCGCGAGCCCGAACGCGATGAGGGTGACGATCGCGAGCGTCCTCACGAGCCCTCCGGGCAGTCCCAGCGCATCGATGAGGTAGACGAGCGCGACCGTGGCGAACGTGAACGAGAGCGCCAACCCGGTGACCACCCCGAGCGGCCGCCGCCGCCCGCCGCCCACGCCGGCGGAGAGCGCGATCGGGAGCACCGGCAGCACACAGGGAGAAAGGGCCGTTCCCGCGCCTGCGATGAACGCGAAGACGACCAGCAATGCCATGGGTGTCAGTCTGGCGCCGGACCATGTGCGTTACATGAGGGCTTCCGGCTGCCTCTCGCTCACGTGCTCGTTGATCGTCCGGCGCACCCAGGAGCGGGTCTCGGTGTCGGCCATTCGGTAGCGGCCGAGGAGCTCCCGCTGGCCGGTCAGCGGGAGGCCGGCGATGGTCCATGTCACGGCGAGGTGCTCGAACAGGAGCTCCTCGCGCCGCTGCCAGCGGTCATCCGCGCTGGCGGCGGGACGAGCCTCCAGATCGGCGATCTTCCGGACCGTTCCCGGCGAGAGCCGGTCGCGCAGCGCGAGCACGTTCCCCTCGGGGTCGGCGTACTCGGTCACGGTGCCGGGCTGCTCTTCGGAGCTCGCGGCGCCGGCGCGCTCGCGGCGGCGCTGCCTACGGCCCACGCTAGGCCGCGTTCTGGCCGGCCGCCTCCTCGTTGGGGGAGGCGCGGTCGATCTCGAACCACACGCAAGCGGGGTCGCCCTGCTCGACGCCCCAGCGCGAGGCGAGCTGCGACACGAAGAAGAACCCCCAGCCGCGATCACGGTCGGCGGCGCTCGCGTCTGCCGGCGGCTCGAAGCCAGGGCCGCGGTCGGCGATCTCCACGCGGATCACGTCCCCGATGGAGAGCCTCATTTCGATCGAGTCCTCCGGTCCGACCTTCGCGTGCTGAACCGCGTTCGTCACGAGCTCGCTCACGAGCAGCCGCACATCGAACGCCTGGCCCTCATCCAGTTCCTCGTCGATCTCCGCGAGTGCGAGCCGTGCCGCCGTAACCGCATACGGGCCACCGGCCAACTCGAAGCTCATTTCCGTGCTCATGCGCGACGTCCTCGCGGCCGCGCTCGCGTCCTCCCGTGGAGCGGCACGCCGGGCATTATTCCCCAACCGCCGCCGGCGGGGCGGCTGCTTGGCTCAGGGCTCCACAATCTCCAGCCGGCGGTGGATCGCGGACTCCAGCAGCTCCGCGTTCCGGCGCGCGGACCAGATCGCCACCGTGCTTGCCTCACCGGACGCCTCCGGCCGCACGGTCACGCTCCCGTTCTCGGCGTGCACGTGCACCGCGCGCACCGAGCCGTCGCGGCTGCGCTCGAGCTGCTCGGCCAGCCGCACCGTACCGGCCAGCACCGAGAGGCGGACGTCGTCGCCCTTCTTCGCGAGCCCTCCCATCTCTCCGATGTCGGGCGTTCCCTTGCGGTGGTAGCGGGCAACCAGCGCTATGAGCTCCACCTCGCGCGGCGTGAAGCCGGGCAGCCCTCCGTTCAGGATGAGGTACCGGGAGTGCTTGTGGTGATCGTCGTAGTCGATCACCGTGCCGATGTCGTGCAGCATGCACGCGGCCCAGAGGAGCTCGCGATCGCTGCCGTCCGGCTCGTAGAGACCGGCCTCGGCCAGCGCGTCGAACACCTGGAGCGAGAGGTCGGCGACCCGCCGCGGGTGGGATAGGTCGGACTGGTAGCGGTTGGCCAGGTTGTCCACGGACGCGCGCCGCACGTCGTCCAGCAGCGGCGGGTCCGTCCCGGCGAGGAAGTGCTCGAAGAACAGGCCTTCGCGGAGGCCCGCCTCGGTCACTTCCAGGACGTCGAACCCGCCCTCATCCATGATCGCGGCGAGCACGGCGGCACCACCGAGGATCACGTCGCCGCGGTCAGGCTTGATGCCGGGAACCCGGCCGCGCTCCGACGCCGGTAGCGAGGCCAGCTTGGAGATCAGCTCCTGCAGGGCGTCGCGGGCGAGGAGATAGCCCTGGGCGTCCGGGTGGTCGACGCCGGCGTGGCGCTCCGCGGCCGCGGCGAGGTTGCGGATGGTGCCGCCGATCCCCACGATCCGCCCGCCCGCGCCGCCGAGCCACTCCGCCTCCGCCGCTACTGCCTCGGCCA
Organism: Actinomycetota bacterium; assembly: GCA_005883295.1. Lineage (GTDB taxonomy): Bacteria > Actinomycetota > Thermoleophilia > Solirubrobacterales > Thermoleophilaceae > AC-37. Next base: position 11,145 of record VAWV01000058.1, on the reverse strand, counting down.
CGTGCCTGCGGAGCGCCTTGAGCGCCTTGCCACCGGCCTCGTCGCCGGGCAGGAAACGCTCGCTCATGCGCACCGAGCCGAGCGGCCATGACGCGTCGGCACTGAGCCGGCGGCCCTCCAGCTTCATCGCCTGCACGCTGCCGCCGCCAATGTCGAGCCCGAAGCCGTCCACGAGCGTCGTGGAGTTCGCGATGGCCAGGTACCCGTACCGCGCCTCCTCGTGGGTGGGCAGGACCCGCACCGGGATCGAGGTCCTCGCCGCGATCTCGCGCAGGAGCTCGTCGCGATTGGCGGCGTCGCGGATGGCGCTCGTCGCGACGGCCTCCACGGCGGCAATGCCGGTCGCGCGGCAGAAGGCGTCGAACACCTCGACCGTCCGGAGCGCCCGCCGCATCGGCTCCGGCCCGAGCTCGCCGTCGTCTCCCATCCCCTCGCTGATGCGCACCGCCTCGCGGATCTCGTCGGCGTGCTGCCACCAGCGGCCGGGCTCGTACGCGTACACGACCAGCCGGAACGAGTTCGAGCCGAGGTCGGCGACGGCAAGCCGCTCCACCGGCCCCATGATGGAGGTTGCGGGCGCGGGAAGCCGGTCAGGCGGCGTGGCGGGTCAAGGCCTGCGGGCCCGACACTACGACGTCGAGCTACCGAATCACGAACGTCGTCCCGTGCCGTCTGCCGGCGACCCGCAGCGTGTAGCGGCCCGGATGCAGTCGGGCGAGATCGCTGAGCCTGAGCTTGATCCGGTGGTGGTGCGCGTGGGCGACGCCGTGCGCCACGGTGCGCCCATGCCGCACGAGGCGCCAGCGCAAGCCGCGCTTGCCGGTCTTGTGGACGAGGACGACCTTGCAGGTCACCTTGGTGCTGCTGGTGCCCTTCGCCTTCGTGACCGTGCAGGTGACCTTCGCGTCGCGGCCGGCCGTTCCCCGCGGTCCGGTCGGGCCCCTCGGTCCCGGAGGCCCTTGCGGCAGTGGTCCCGCAGTGCCCGCGAGCGACACCGTGGGATCGGTCGGCGCGTTTGTCAGCACGGTGAGCGTGCCTGAGCGCGAGCCCTGCGCCTCCGGCGCGAAGCGCACATGCGCCGTACAGCTCGCTCCGGGGGCGACCGGGCCGTGACAGGAGTCGTCGCTGGTGAAGAAGTCGTCGGGGTTCGTCCCGCTGACCGCGAAGCCTGCCACCACAAGCGGCGCCGAGCCGTTGTTGGTCACGGTCACGGTCTTGGGGGCGCTGACCGTCCCCTGCGGCACCGGCGACGCAAACGACCCGAACGTCAGGCTCACCGGGCTCCGGTCCGCGGTCGGCGCGTTCAGCAGCACCGAGACGTCGCCCGGGTTGCCGTCGGCGACCGCCAGGTCGGGGATGCCGTCGCCGTTCAGGTCGCCGATCGCGAGCGACTTGGTGACGCCGTCGGCGCCGAATATCGCCGCCGCGCCGAACGCCGGTGTCAGCGCACCACTCGCCATACCGTTGGGAAGCACCGAGACGGTGCTTCCCATGTTGGCGACCGCCAGGTCAGGCTTGCCGTCGCCGTTCAGGTCGCCGATCGCGACCGCGTTGGGGCGGTCGGCGGCGAAGTCGGTGGCCCCGCCGCCGAAGAACGGTGTCGTTTGCCCACTCTGGGTGGTGTTGAGCAGCACCGCGACGTCGCTCGAGGCATTGTTGGCGACCGCCAGGTCGGGCCTGCCGTCGCCGTTCAGGTCGCCGATCGCGACCGAGATGGGCTGGCTGTGGGCCCCGAAGTTGACCGCCGAATTGAAGGAGAGTGTGTTTGGGCTCGCCGTGGTGTTCAGCAACACCGAGACGTCGGCAGTACCCGCGTTGGCGACCGCCAGGTCGGGCTTGCCGTCGCCGTTTATGTCGCCGATGGCGACCGACTCAGGGAGGCTGTGGGCGCCGAAGTTCGCTGCGGTCGCGAACGTTGGTGTCGTCGTGCCAGGCGACGTCGTGTTGAGCAGCACCGAGACGTCCGTCGAATTGAAGTTGGCAACCGCCAGGTCGGGCTTGCCGTCGCCGTTCAGGTCGCCGATCGCGACCGAGAAGGCCGTGCTGTGGGCCCCGAAGTTCGAAGCCGTCTTGAACGAGCCCCCGCCAGTGCCCAGCAGCACCGACACGTCGTTCGTCGAGCTGTTGGCGACTGCCAGGTCGGGAATGCCGTCGGCGTTCAGGTCGCCGATCGCGATCGACTCTGGGTGTGGCTGCGCGGAGTAGTTCGTCGCCGGGCTGAATGAGCCCGCGCCGGCGCCTAGCAACACCGAGACGTCGCCCGAGCTGGCCCCTCCGTTGTTGGCCACCGCTAGGTCCGGGATGCCGTCGCCGTTCAGGTCGCCGATCGCGATCGATTGGGGGAAGCTGTGGGCGGTGTAGTTCGCCGGCGGCGCGAAGTTGACCCCCGCCGCGGCGGGCGCCGCGGAGGCGGCGAGCACCCCCAGCACGCAGGCCGCGACCGCAGCCGGGTGTAGGTGGCGACAGGGGCAATCGAGCCTGAACAGCATTTGCGAGTCCCTTCAGACAGACGAACGTGCCGTGAATGACGAACCTAACCGAAACTGAACCGTGGCGCCAGCCCTCGCAAACCGCGTCAGAAGGGCATTGCCGAGCGCGCGATCGACAGAATGGGCTCGGTGAACGTGCCCCGCAGCGAGCCCGGGAGGGTGTCGACGCTCGAGCTCTTCTTCGACCTCGTCTTCGTCTTCACGATCACCCAGCTCACCACCGTGCTCGTCCGCGAGCCCAACTGGCGCGGCGTGCTCCAGGTCTTCCTGATGCTCGCCGTGATCTGGTGGATGTACGGCGGCTACGCGTGGCTCACGAACGCGGTGCCGCCCGAGGGGCTCAACCGGCGGCTGCTGCTGCTCGGCGGGATGGCCGGCTTCCTCGTGCTCGCGCTATCCATTCCGCGCGCGTTCGCCGGCACCGGCCTGACCTTCGGGCTGGCCTACATGGTCGTGATCGGGGTCCACGGCGGGCTCTTCATCCGTGCATCGGCGCGCACCGTGTCGATGGCCTTTCGCGGTGTGGCGCGCATCAACGCGGTCGCGGCGCTGCTGGTGCTCATCGGCGGCATCGCCGGGGGCACGGCCGAGTACATCCTGTGGGCCGCCGCCTTCCTCCTCACCTGGTTCGGCACGCCGCGGCTGACCGACGACTCCGGGTTCCAGATCGGGCCTGCCCACTTCGTGGAGCGTCACGGGCTCGTGGTGATCGTCGCGATCGGCGAGTCGATCGTGGCCATCGGCATCGGCGCCGCGGGGCTGCCGGTGAACCTGTCGCTGGTCGCCGTTTCGATCCTCGGGCTCGCGCTCAGCGCCTGCCTGTGGTGGGTCTACTTCGGCGGCGGCGGCGACAGCGAGGCCGAGCGGGTGATGACCGCGGCTGCGCCCGCCGATCGCCCGCGACTCGCGCTCCAGGGCTATGGGTTCCCGCACATCGGGATCCTGCTGGGGATCGTGGGGGTGGCGGCCGCCGAGAAGCGGGCGGTGGGCCACGCTTCCGCGCACCTCCCCACCGCACAGACGCTCTACCTGGCCGGAGGGATCGCCGTCTTCCTGATCAGCGACGTGGTGTTCCGGCGCGCGCTCGGGATCGGCCGCCCTCGCGCGCGGGTCGCCGCGGCGGTGCTGGCGCTCGCCACTGTGCCGCTCGGGCTGGCGGTTTCGGCGGGGGCGCAGATCTTCGCGCTGGTGATGCTCCTGGCGGTGACCCTGACCGCGGAGGCGGGCGTCGAGCGGCCTGAGGAGCTCTCGGGCGCGTAGGATCATCAGCGCAATGGATGAGTCACCGGCACTGGGCCGGATCGAGCAGCTCGTGGAGGAGGAGGAGCGGCTGTGGCAGGCCGCGGGCCACGGGGATATCTCGGCCGAGGACCACAGGCGGCTGGAGGCCATCCGATCCGAGCTCGACCGCTGCTGGGATGCGCTGCGGCGCCGCCGCGCGGGCGCTCCCGATGCGGGTTCCGGAGAGGTCCCGGACCCACCGAACGAGTTCGAGGGAGTCGAGCAGGAGCCTCCCCACCTCCAGCGCGGCAGCCCGCACGAGGATTAGGCAGCCGGCCCGCGTCGCACCGGAGCTCGCGCTCCGGCTTGACAGCTTCGTCAATGTGGAGGGCGTCATGGTCGCGTGCACGCACCTCGAACAGGTCCTCGTGGACAAGCCCGAGCAGGCCGCCGGCTGCGAGGACTGCCTGGCGATCGGGGGCTGGTGGGTCCACCTGCGGGTCTGCCGCAGTTGCGGCCACGTGGCCTGCTGTGACTCGTCACCCAATCGGCACGCGTCCGCACACGCACGCGAGGAAGAGCACCCGATCGTCACCTCGATGGAGGCGGGCGAGGACTGGTCGTACTGCTACGTGGACGACGTGGCGTTCGTGCTTCAGCGCGAAGCATGACCCAGCCGCTCGGGCTGGGGATCGATGAGCCCGAGAACCGTCACGGGGCCTTTCGACGGCTGACCGAGGAGCAGCTGCGGGAGATGCGGGCGGTCGGCGAGGTCCGCGCGGTCGAGCCGGGGGAGGTGCTCTTTCGTGAGGGCGACCCGGCCTACGACTTCTTCGTGGTCGACTCGGGCGCCGTCGCGATCGTGGACGGCTACGGCCAGGAGGACCGCGTCATCGCGGTCCACGGCGCGCGCCGGTTCCTCGGCGAGCTGAACCTGCTCACGGGGTCGCCCCCGTACCTGACGGCGGTGGTGCGGGATGCAGGCGAGGTCATCCAGATGCCGGTCACGCGCCTGCGTGAGCTGGTCTCCGAGGACGAGGACCTGAGCAACCTCATCCTGCGGGCGTACCTGTCCCGCCGCTCGATCCTGATCGACCTTGGCGCGGGAGTGAAGCTCGTCGGCTCGCGCTACTCGCAGGACACCCGCCGGCTGCGCGAGTTCCTTGCGCGGAACCGCATGCCGTACCACTGGATGGACCTCGAGGACGACGAGGAGGCGGACAAGCTCCTCCGGACGCTCGGGGTCGAGCCGGGCGAGACCCCGGTCGTGATCGGGGGTGACCACGTGCTGCGGAATCCGACGGGCGCCGAGCTCGGCGCGATGCTCGGTCTCGGTTCTCGCGGCGCGCCGCCCGCGATGTGCGATCTGGTGATCGTCGGCGGCGGCCCGGCGGGCCTCGCGGCCGCGCTCTACGGCGCGTCGGAGGGGCTCGACACCCAGGCGATCGACTCGGTGGCCCTGGGCGGCCAGGCCAGCACCTCGGCGCGGATCGAGAATTACCTTGGCTTCCCGACGGGGATCTCGGGGAGCGAGCTGGCCGAGCGGGCCGCCCTGCAGGCCAGGAGGCTCGGCGCACGCCTTGTGGTGCCCGCCGAGGCCGTCGGCCTGGAGCGGGAGAACAGCCACCACTCCGTCCAGCTGGCGAGCGGCGAGGTCGTGAACGGCAGGACGGTGATGGTCGCGAGCGGCGCCCAGTACCGCAAGCTCGACGTGCCGGACCTCGAGCGCTTAGAGGGTGTCGGCGTGTACTACGCGGCCACCCAGGCCGAGGCGCAGATGTGCGCCGGAGACCCGGTGATCGTCGTGGGCGGCGGCAACTCCGCCGGACAGGCGGCGATGTTCCTGTCGCGGAACAGCGTCAGCTGCCGCCTGGCCATCCGCGGCGACGACCTCGGCAAGTCGATGTCCCGCTACCTCGTTGACGAGATCGAGCGTGGGGAGCGGGTGGAGGTGCTGGGACGCACCCAGGTGATCGAGCTGAAGGGCGACACCGCGCTCGAGGCGGTCGTGATCCGCGACAGCTCCACCGGGGCCACGACCGAGCTCGAGGCCAAGGCCCTGTTCGTGTTCATCGGCGCCTCACCGCACACGGGCTGGCTCGCTGGCCACGTGGCGATGGACGAGCACGGCTTCCTCCTCACCGGCCGCGACGTCCAGGGCGAGCAGCTCGCCGAGTACGGCGACGAGCGACCGTTCTTCCTCGAGACCAGCCGGCCCGGGATCTTCGCCGTCGGGGACGTCCACTCGGGGTCGATCAAGAGGGTCGCATCGGCCGTGGGAGAGGGCTCGATGGCGGTCCGGCTCGTCCACCAGCGCCTGGCCGCCAGCTGAGCGGAAGGCTCAGCCCATCCGCCGGTAGCGCCAGACGCACAGCGGGATGAACAGCGCAAGCAGTCCGCCAATCCACGCCGCAGCCGATCCCAGGGACGCAGGCCCGCCGCTGAGGGCGTACGAGCGGGCCGCATCGGCCGTCAGCGTGATGGGGCTCGCCTTGGCGAAGGTCTGAAGCCAGTCCGGCATCGTCCCGACGGGCACGAACACCGAGCTCGCGAACACCAGCGGGAACACCACGACGAACCCCGCGGCCTGCGCCGCCTCTGCGCCGCGGACGGCCAGGGCCACGAAGGCGAAGATCCAGCTGAGCGCAAACCCGAAGGCGGCGACCACGACGATCGCGGCAAGCGCGCCCGGCAGCCCTCCGTGGAAGCGGAAGCCGACCACGTACCCGACCACGATCATCAGCCCGATGATCAGGACGTTGCGGACCAGGTCCGCCACGGTCCGGCCCAGCAGCACGGCGGAGCGCGCCATCGGCATCGACCGGAAGCGATCCACCACCCCGCGCTCGAGGTCCTCGGCGAGGCCGACCGCCGTTTGCGTCGCGCGGAAGGCGACCGACTGCACGAAGATCCCGGGCAGCAGGAAGTCGACGTACTTCACGCCCCCCGGCAGTGAGCCGCGCACAGCGCCGCCGAACACGTAGACGAACAGCAGCACGAACATGACCGGCTGGATGGTCGAGAAGATGAGGAGCTGGGGCTGGCGGATGAAATGGCGCAGGTTGCGCCCGGTGACGACGGCGGCGTCGACGATGCCCAGCCGAATCTCGCGGGCGGATGGGCGTGGCAGCCGCAGCATCGGCCTCCGCTGCGCCCTTGTCCGCGCCGCGACAACGGCCCGCGGCAGCCCGCCATCCTCGCTCGGCGGAGCGCCGGTCAGCTGCAGGAAGACATCGTCGAGCGTTGGCCGGCGCAGCCCGAGGTCGCTCACCCCGATGCCGGCGCGGCGCAGCTCGGCGGCGGCCTCCTCGATCAGCTCGAGGCCGTCCCGCGGAGCCGGAAGCGTGAGCCGGTCCGGCCGCTCGTCGGGCTCGGGCTCGCCGCAGCCCACCCGGGCGAGCACCCGCTGCGCCTCGTCACGCTGAGCGGCGCTCGAGAGCTCCAGCTCGAGGATCTGACCCCCGACCCGATCCTTGAGCTCGCTGCCGGTTCCCTCCGCGATCACCTTCCCGTGGTCGATGACTGCGATCCGGTCGGTGAGCTGGTCGGCCTCCTCGAGGTACTGCGTCGTGAGCAGGAGCGTCGTCCCCTCGCGCCGGAGCTCGCGCACGATCGCCCAGATCTGGTTGCGGCTGCGCGGATCGAGCCCGGTCGTGGGCTCGTCGAGGAACAGGATCCGCGGGCGCGTGAGCAGGCTCGACGCGAGGTCCAGGCGGCGCCGCATACCGCCCGAGTAGGTGCGCGCGGGGCGATCCGCAGCGTCCGCCAGGTCAAAACGCTCGAGCAGCTCGGCGGCGCGGCGCCGGGCCTCGTCCCGCGAGAGCTTGAACAGGCGCCCGAACATCTCCAGGTTCTCGCGCCCGGTCAGGATCTCGTCGACGGCCGCGAACTGCCCGGTCAGCCCGAGCAGCTCGCGAACCGCGGCGGGCTCGCCCACGACGTCGTGCCCAAGGACCTCTGCTCGACCCTCCTCCGGCGTGAGCAGCGTCGCGAGGATCCGGACCAGCGTGGTCTTTCCGGCGCCGTTCGGGCCGAGCAGCCCGAACACAGCCCCCTCGGGCACCTGGAGGTCGACGCCGGCGAGCGCGACCGTCGCGCCGAAGCGCTTGGTCACTCCCTCGGCGCGGACGGCGGGCGCGGGGGAACGGACCGCGGCCAATGCTCAGGCGGCCCTGCGGCCTGTCACGAGCTGATCATCCTCGCCGGCGGCGACGCAGGCGCTCGCCGTGACCGGGTCGAGCAGCGACCTGAGGGTGGCTGCGCCCTCGTCGCTGACGCTGCCGAACGCCTCGTCGAGCGCGCGCTCGTAGACCGGCCGCATCACCTGCAGGGTCCTGCGGCCAGCTTCGGTCAGGACCACGAGATGACCCCGCCTATCGCTCGGGCACTCCTGGCGATCGACGAGACCCGCCGCGTGGATCCGGTCGAGCAGGCGGGTGAGGCCGCTGCGCGTGAGCGCGACCTGGAAGGCCAGATCGCGGGGGCGGAGCCGGTTGCCGTCCGCCTCCTCGAGTGCGCACAGCACGTCGTACCAGGACAGCGGCGGCAGGTCGTCGGCTGCCAGGGCCGCCTCGATGCGCTCCACGAGCGCGGTGCGCGCGCGCAGGAGCGAGCGCACCGCTTCCAGCCTGTCCTTCTTGAGTGCCGAGTCCATATCAGTAATTGTAGAGGCAATGGTTGACATGTCAACAACTTCTCGCTAACGTGTTGTTTGCGGGATCAATAAATGCAATCGCAACAAAAAGGAGTCAGCATGGCAACGGCAACCGAGCAGACAGCGGTATCCCTTCCGGCCGGGACCTGGAACGTCGATCCGATCCACTCGACGATCGGCTTCGAGGTCAAGCACTTTGGCATCTCGACCTTCCGGGGCCAGTTCACCGGCTTCGAGGGCAGGATCGAGACCGGCGATGGCACGCTCGAGCGCGTCGAGGGAACGATCAGGCCGGACAGCGTCGACGCACGGGACCCCCAGCTCTCGGCCCACCTCCAGAGCGAGGACTTCTTCGACGTCGCCAGCCATCCGGAGATCTCGTTCGCGAGCACGGGTGCCCGTAAGGTCGCCGACGTCCGCTTCGAGCTCGACGGCGAGCTGACGATCCGCGGCGCCACGCGCCCGGTGGCGCTGGAGGTCGAGGTCGAGGGCTCAGGTCAGGGGCCCGACGGCGGCGACCGGATCAGCCTGGCTGGTCGCGGCGAGATCGACCGGACGGAGTTCGGCATCGCCTTCGACGGACGCCTGGACAACGGTGCGCTCATCGTCGGCGAGAAGGTGCGACTCGTCCTGACGGTAGAGGCCGTCCGGGAGGGGTAGGGAGATGAGGATCCTGGCGATCTCCGGCAGCCTGCGGCGTGACTCGTACAACACGGCGCTGCTCCGTGCTGCCCGGGACATTGCCCCGGCGGGGGTCGCGGTAGAGCTCTACGACGGGCTCGCCGCCATCCCGGCCTTCAACGAGGACCTGGAGGGCGACCCGCCGGCAGCGGTCGCCGACCTGCGAGGGCGGATCGCCGAGGCCGACGCCTTGCTGGTGGCGACCCCTGAGTACAACGGCTCGGCGCCGGGCGCGCTCAAGAACGCGCTCGACTGGGCGTCGCGGCCACGCGGCGCCGGGGTGCTCATCGCCAAGCCTGCCGCCGTCATCGGGGCGAGCCCCAGCTCGTTCGGCGCGCAGTGGGCGCAGGAGCAGATCCGCCGCGCGCTGATGCTGTCGGGGGCGATGGTCGTCGACCCGGAGCTGGCGGTGCCCAAGGTGAATGAGAAGGTCGTCGACGGCGAGCTGGTCGGACAACCGACGCCGAGCAGGCGCTCGCGGCGTAAAGGAAGGAGCGTGCTCTGAATGGCCACCTGGATCTTCGAGCCTGGGCACACCGAGGCCGAGTTCCGCGCCCGCCACATGATGGTGACCTGGGTGCGTGGTCTCTTCAAGGACATCCACGGGCAGCTCGAGCTCGACTGGGACCACTGCCTGGAGGCGACGTTCGAGGGTGAGATCGACGCGACCGGCGTCTGGACCGGCGAGCCGGCGCGCGACGCCCACCTCCGCAGCGCCGACTTCCTCGACGTGGACAACCACCCGAAGATCAGCTTCAGGGGCCGGTTCACGGAGCGCATGGCCGAGACCGCGTTCAAAGGCGACGTCGAGCTGACGGTTCGCGGCGTGACCCGCACGGTCCCGCTGGACATCGCCTACATCGGCGAGTGGAAGACGCCGTTCTGGGAGGGAGACGAGAACAGGGGCGACATGCGCCGCATCGGCTTCGAGGCGAAGGCCAGGATCGACCGACACGAGTTCGGGGTCTCGTGGCAGGACGAGCTCCCCGGCGGCGGCGTGGTCGTGAGCGACGAGATCGAGCTCGTCCTCGACGTCGAGGCGATCCTGCTCGACGACCTCGAGCGAACCGGCGCGATCGAGTACTACCGCGCCTCGGCGTAGGGCGCTCAGATCTCGAGCCGCGACTCCTCGAGGTCGAGCTCCCGGATGACCCGGTGCATGGTCTCGTTCGAGATCGTCCCCTCGCGGCGCAGCTGGACCAGCGCCTCTCGCTGCGCTCCCAGAACGATCTGCACAGCCTGCTGGTAGGCGAGCGAGCGATCCTCGTAGCCGTCGTCTTCGATCTTGCCCGCCCGCGCCGCGAGGCGCCGCTTGCGGTACTCATACAACGCTCGCATGCGCTCGATCGTGTCGTCGCGCGTCCACTCCTCCGCAGAGAGCGCGTCGATCTGAGCAAGCGCTGCCCTTGTGGCGCCAAGCCGCGCGCGCAGCTCCTCGTCCTCGGCGGCGCCCTCGTCGCTGATCCCGAGGGTCCGGATCAGTGCCGGCAGGGACAGGCCCTGCACGACGAGCGTGGAGAAGATGACGGCGAAGGTGAGGAACAGGATCAGATCGCGCTTGGGAAACGGCGCCCCGTGGTGCGTGGTC
>VAWV01000058.1:0-495 GCA_005883295.1 Actinomycetota bacterium | reverse complement strand
GCTCGCACGCCGGTCCAGCAGTCGAACCAGGTAGGGCATCGTGAAGAACCACACGAGCCGCGTGACGACGACAACGCCGGAGATGGCGAGTGCCCACCCGATCAGCGTCGACGCGGAGAACCCGGAGAGGCTGCGGACGATCGTCCGCAGCTGCAGCCCCACGAGCACGAAGAGGGTCGCGTTGATGAGGAAGTCCAGGATGTCCCAGACGAAGAACCCCTGCAGGCGCGTGCGGGCGGAGATGATGCTCGGCCCGCGCAGGCCCATGTAGATGCCGGCGGTCACCACAGCGAGCACGCCCGAGGCGCCCACGGCGTCTGCGGGGATGAACGCCGCGTAGCCGGTCAACAGCGAGATCGTGATGCTGAGCTGCGGGTCGGGCGTGCGCTTGCGAATCTCGGCGAAGACCCAGCCCACCACGAGCCCGATCGCGATCCCGGCAGCCGCGTCGAGGATCAGCGACAGGGCGGCGTGGCCGAGCGAGAACGTGCCGCC
>VAWV01000205.1 GCA_005883295.1 Actinomycetota bacterium | reverse complement strand
GGCGGGGGCGGTGATCCGGCTCGCCGCGGCGCTCGGCCACGGTGCGCGCCGGCGTCTCGGCGCACGGGCGCCCGCCGGGCTGTCCGGGCGCATCGCGGCGGCCGGCTCGCCGGCGGGGCTCGGGGTTCGTGAGCTGACCGCCGCCAAGCTCGCGGCCGCGGTGGCCGGTGGCGTCGCCGCGGTGCCGCTCACGGTCCTCGCGCCGGGTCGGCTGGGTCTCGTCAGCTCGGTCGCGGCCCCGATCGCGGGGTTCTTCGCCCCGGACTGGTGGCTGGCCCGCCGCGCGGCCGCTCGCGCCCGTCTCGTGCGCCGCCACCTGCCCGCGCTGCTCGACCTGCTCCGCGTGTCCATCGAGGCGGGTCTCACGCCGGTCGCGGCGCTCGCCGCGGTCGGCGCCAGGGCGCGCGGGCCGCTCGCCGCGGAGTGGCGCAGGGTGGGGCGGGAGGTGGCGCTCGGCGTGCCGATCGGCGAAGCGATCGAGCGTCTGGAGCGCCGGCTGCCGCTCCCCGAAGTTGCCGCGCTGGGCGGCGCGCTACGGCGCGCGCACCGCCACGGGGCCCCGCTCGGCGAGACGCTCGCGGCGCAGGCACGCGAGGCGCGGCTTGCGCACCGCCGCCGGATCGAGGAGAAGGCCGCGAAGGCCGGACCCAAGATCCAGCTCGTGGTGGCCCTGCTGCTCGTGCCATCGGTGCTGCTGCTCGTCGCGGCGGCGCTGACGTCGGCGATGCTCGACGGCGGCGGCCTGCCCGGCGTGCCCTGAGGCTTCGCCAGGGGAGAGGGCCGCCCCCGGACGTGACCGGATTTCGCAATCGGCCGTGCACTGCCCCCGATTGCAAGCGCACTCCCGGCGGACGTGGGACCGCGGCCCACCTCCTTCATCGCCCTCTTTTCCGCACCAGAAGCGGGTTCTCCGGGCGGGAGAGCGCGCGCGTGGGGCGCCGGAACCACGCCGTGGAGAAATGTGTTGCAGAGTGGGGAACTGTGGGTTATAGTGGCGCCGCCTTCACGGACCGGGGTGGCGGGGCTCCTCCCACTCCGGCACCTCGGTCCCGAAGACTTCTTCCGCCCCCAATGACCAGGGACCTCGGAGAGAGTGGCGTTCCGCGGGCACTTCGAACACGCACTGGATGCGAAGAACAGGCTCAACGTGCCGGCGCGCATCCGGGCAGCCTTCTCAGGAGGACTGGTTCTCGCTCAGGGCCTCGAGCCCTGCGTGACGATCTGGACCCCCGACGAGTTCGAGCGCTGGACGCAGAGCTTCCTGGCCGACCTCAATCCGCTCAGCCCGGAGCGCCGGAAGCTCACCCGCTACTTCGCCGGGACGTCGTTCGACGCGGAGCTCGACTCTGCCGGCCGCGTGATCCTCAACCAGGCGCTGCTCGAGCACGCCGGGATCGAGCGTGAGCTTGTGATCGTGGGCAACCTCGATCACCTCGAGGTCTGGGATCGCCGCCGATGGGGTGAGGAGCGCACCGCGCTCGGCAACGAGATATCGGGGATCGCTGAGAGCCTTGGCCATCCTTCTTGACATGACCCGTACGCACGTACCGGTGCTCGCCGGCGAGCTGATCGAGCTCCTCGATCCTCGCCCGGGGGAGACCGCGGTCGATTGCACATTCGGCGATGGCGGTCACGCCCGGTTGGTGGCAGGCCGCATCGGCGCAAGCGGGACGCTCATCTGCGTGGACCGCGACCCGGCCGCGGAGGAGCGGTTCGAGAGCTTCGCGCGCGAGGTGGAGTGCGACACCCGCTTCCTGCGGATGGACTACGCGGACGCGCTCGAGCTCCTGGCGGAGGAGGGCGTCTCCGCCGACATGGCGTACCTCGACCTCGGCGTGTCGTCCATGCAGATCGACACCTGGGAGCGCGGCTTCTCGTACTCCTACGACGCGCCGCTCGACATGCGGATGGACCCCGGTCAGGAGCTCGATGCCCGCACCGTGGTCAATGACTGGGACGAGCGGCGCCTGGCCCAGCTCTTCCGCAGCTACGGCGAGGAGCGGTTCGCCCGGCAGATCGCGCGCGCGATCGCGCGCCGCCGCGAGCGTGCGGCCGTCGAGACGACAAACGAGCTCGTGGAGACGATCAAGTCCGCCGTGCCCGCTCCTGCGAGGTTCGGCGGGGGCCACCCCGCGAAGCGGGTCTTCCAGGCGATCCGGATCGCCGTGAACGACGAGCTCGCCTCGCTCGATCGCGCGCTTCCGTCGGCGTGGACCCTGCTGCGCCCGGGCGGGTGGCTGGCCGCGATCTCCTTCCACTCGCTCGAGGACAGGCGGGTCAAGCGCTTCCTCGCGGCAAGGGCGCGGGGGTGTATCTGCCCGCCGGACCTACCCGTGTGCGCCTGCGGCCGCACGCCCGAGGCCGAGCTGACCACCCAGCGGGCGGTCGCGCCGACCGCCGGCGAGGTGGCGCACAACCCGCGCGCGGGGGCCGGCCGCCTCCGCGCGGCGCGCAAGCTCGAGGCCGGGACGCGCTGATGGCTCGCTCCCAGGCAGCGACCGCACGCGCGGCCGCCGGGGCAGCGCCGGCGCACGCTCCCGCCCGCCGCCCGGCGGCCCCGGCCCGACGCCGGTCCGGCCGGACCGCCCAGCCGGCGCGCCGGGCGCCCGCCGTCGCCGCACCGCGGCCCGGGCTCGCGCCGGCGCTCGGCCGCTTCGTGGAGGCTCGCACGGCTGGCCTCCTCGACCGCCTGCTGCGCGGGCGCCTGTGGGTGGGCTTCGTCGGCGTCCTGCTCGCGGGGATCGTGTTCCTCAACGTGAGCCTGCTGCAGCTCAACCAGGACATCGCGCGCACGGGCGTGCACGCCGCGGCGCTCGAGCGGCAGAACTCGGGCCTGCGGGAGCGCCTCGCCGCGATGGACTCGGTCGATCGGACCATCCGGGTGGCCCAGACGCGCGGGATGGTCATGCCGCCGCCCGGCGAGTACCGGTACCTGCGCGCGCATCCATGGCTCGACGCCGCGGTGGCCGCCCGGCGGCCGAAGCCGGCGAGCCCGTCCATCGTTCCGGCACCGCCGGCACCGCCGGCGACCCAGGGACCGGCCACCCAGGGCACATCCACCCCCACCAGCCAGGGCACAGCCACCACGACCGCCTCGGCCGCGGGCACCCCGGCAACCACGGCGGGCACTCCGTAGATGGTCCTGCTCGAACGGCGGATCGGGCTGCTGTTCGGGCTGTTCCTGGGGCTTCTCCTCCTCGCCGGGGCGCGGGCTCTATGGATCGGCGGCGTGCGCGGCCAAGAGCTGAGCGGCCGGGCCGCCGCCCAGCAGGTGCAGGAGATCACGGTCCCGGCCCGGCGCGGGGCGATAACCGACCGAAACGGGGTCGAGCTGGCGGTCTCCGAGGATTCCGCGACGGTCTTCGCCAACCCGCGGCAGGTCCGCGACCCGATCGCGATGGCGCACCGCCTGGCACCGATCATCCAGCGCCCCTACGAGCGGGTGCTTCAGGACCTCAGCGAGAGGCGCCGCGGCTTCGTGTACCTCGCCCGCCAGATCGACGCCGTCCGCGGCTCCGCCATCGAGCAGCTCAAGCTGCCGGGCATCGGGGTCACGACGGAGCCGCGCCGCCGCTACCCGCGCGGGACGCTCGCGGCGCAGCTGATCGGCGCGGTCGGCACAGACGGTTACGGGCTGGCCGGCATCGAGCAGCTCCGCGAGCGCGAGCTGCGCGGCGAGGACGGGCGGCGCCGAATCGTGAGCGACGCGGTGGGCCAGCCGGTGAGCATCGTGGATCAGAAGGTCGGCCGCCCGGGCCACGACATCAAGCTGACCATCGACGCCGCCATCCAGGAGCGCACCGAAGCCGTGCTCAAGGACGTCGGGCAGACGTTCCAGCCGAGGGGGGCCATGGCGATGGTGCTCGACCCGCGTACCGGGGAGATCCTCGCCCTCGCCAACTGGCCGGCGGTGAACGCTGAGCAGTTCGGCCGGGCTCCGGTGCAGAACCGGCTGGACCGCGCGGTCGGGTTCAGCTACGAGCCGGGGTCCACGTTCAAGCCTGTCACCGTCTCGGGTGCGCTCGAGGAGCGGCTGATCACGCCCGGCACCGTGTTCCAGGTGCCGTCCCAGCTGCAGGTGTCAGACCGCACCATCCACGACGCCGAGCCGCACGGGCCGGAGGCGCTCACCGTCGCGCGGATCCTCGCGCAGTCGTCGAACATCGGGACGGTGGAGGTCGGGCTGCGGCTCGGCGCCGCCCGCTTCGACAGGTGGGTTCGCGCGTTCGGGTTCGGCTCGGCCACCGGGGCCGACATCCCCGGCGAGGCGCCCGGGATCGT
>VAWV01000057.1 GCA_005883295.1 Actinomycetota bacterium | reverse complement strand
AGAACGCAATGGCCACAGGTACCGTGAAGTGGTTCAGCGACGAGAAGGGGTTCGGGTTCATCACCCCGGACGAGGGCGGCAAGGACCTGTTCGTCCATCACACGGGCATCGCCGGCAACGGCTTCCGCTCGCTCGCCGAGGGCGCCAAGGTGTCGTTCGACGCCGAGGCGGGCGACAAGGGCCCCAAGGCCGTCAACGTCCAGCCGCTGTAACCGCCAGGCGGCGGACCGCCGTCGCCTACTTGACCGTCAACGTCCCCTTCATCCCCGCCGCCTCGTGCCCGGGGACCTGGCAGTAGAACTCGTAGGTCCCCGGCTTGAGGCTGGCGGTGAAGGTGGAGGTCCCGCCGCTGCCGACGATCGGGCCGGCGCCGGTGACCGGTCCCTTGAGGGCGATGTTGTGCTGGATCGGCGACTTGTTCGGCATCACGAACTTGGCCGTTCCCGCCTTCGCCGAGGCCTTGTCGGTGACGTAGGCGAGGGCGCCGGTCGGGTCCGCCGCGATCGTCAGGGTGCCCGCCTTCTCGGCCACGGGCGGCCCCTTCGCGGGCTGCGCGGCCGTGGCGAGCGCGCCCGTGTCCTGGCCCGCCCTCGCGGCCGCGTAGGCCACGTAGGCCGCCACGTCGCGCGCGTTCTGGCCCTTCACCAGGCCGGCCGGCATCGTGCCGCCCCTGCGCGGGTAGGCGATCTGGTCGATGACCAGACCCTCGATGCTGCTCTGCCCGAGGCCGTCGCGCTTGTCGGTAGCGAAGGCGTCATCCAGGTTCGGGCCCACCGTGCCCTTCGTGTTGGCTCGCGCGAGCGTGTGGCAGCTGCCGCAGGTGCCCTTCCCGGCGAAGAGCCGCTTCCCGTTCACCAGATCGGGCGCCTCCTGACGTCCGCAGCCGGCCACAGTGACCAGCGCGGCGAGCGCCAGAGGGGCGATCAGGCCTGCGCGCGTGTCCTTCCCCGGGAGCAAGGCGCGCGAAGGTTATCCGCTCGCGGCGAGCGCACGGCCGCTCAGCCGGGCGGCTCCGGGAGCTCCGAGAGCCGGCCCTGGGCGGCCGCGATCACGCCCTCCGCGACGGTCCGCCATCCGTAGCGCTCGCGCGCGAGCTCTGACAGCGCGGCCCGTGCCCGCGTCCTTCGATCGGGCGGGAGCTCGAGCCAGCCGAGCAACCTGTCCGCGATCTCCTGCACCGCGCGCGGGCCCGGCTCGAAGGAGAGCAGCCGCGCCACGCCGGGGTCGACGGCCGGCTCGAAGGTGCGGCTCACCTCCCGCAGCCCCGAGTGCGCGGCGGAGATCGGAAGCACCCCGCACGCGGCCGCCTCCACCGCGACCATGCCGAACGACTCCGGGAACGTGCTCGGCACCACCTGGGCCTCGCAGGCGGGCAGCAGATCCGGCAGGTCCGAGTACTCGAGGCGGCCGGTGAAGCTCACGCGCTCCATCGCGCCGGCGGCGGCTCGGGCGTACCGCTCCCTCGCCTCGCCTGTCAGGCCGTCCAGGAACGACGCGAGGTAGGCGAGCTCGCCCGGGGGACCCCCTTCGAGCTCACGCCCGCGCGCCGCGATCTCGCGCGCCGCGTCGAGGTCGCCCCGCCCGAGCGCCGCGGCGAGGGTGTGGAGCCCGTCGCGGTAGGTGCCGAAGCCCACCACGCAGAGGCGCGACTCCGGCACCCGCTCGGCCACCAGCGGCCAGGCCGCCAGCAGGAGGTCCACACCCTTCGACACGATCAGCTTGCCCACGTAGGCCACGATCCGGTCGCGCCTCGGATCGAGCGCCTGGAGGGCATCCGCGGCGCCCTCCTCCCCACCCCAGCCAGCCGCTCCGCCGCCCCGGAGGCGCTCGGCGAGCGCGCTGAGCCGCGCGGCCGCCTCGTCCGGCCGCCGGGGCAGGAAGGCGTTCACGTCGACGCCGGGGGGCCCGAGGCGAGTCCGGGACGGCAGCTCGGGGTCGCCCATCGTGGCCCAGAGGCTCTCCGCGGTGTGGCGGGAGCCCACGAGCACGCCGCCCGCCACGGCGAGGCCCTCGCGGGCCAACGGGAGGAAGCGCTCCGGGTGCGGGCGGACCAGGTACTCCAGGGCGCTGCCGTGGATCTTCACCGCGTACGGGACGCGCGCCCCGATGGCCCGCGCCAGGATCACCGGACCGGCGACCAGGTGGTTGGCCAGAGCGACATCCGGCCGCGCGCGGTCCGCGACCTCCCGGACGGCAGCCACGTTGGCGTCGAGGTAGTGGCTCAGCTGCTCGTCCGTGAGCTCGTGGAAGAGGGTCGCGTCGAAGTGGTCGTAGGGGTCGGCCACGTAGACCGGCAGCACCCGGCCGATGTCCGGCAGGTAGGCGGTGCACCGGACCGGCTCGCGGTGCGCCTCGACCTCCAGGCGGCCGTGCTCGAAGCGCCCCACCGCGTCGACGAAGGGAAGCGCCGCCGCGTCGTGGTCCTGGCACAGGAGGTGCACCTCGTGGCCCATTCCGGTAAGGGTCTGGACCAGGGACGCGTTGTAGATGTTGCTGCCCGTCCCGCGCAGCAGGTAGCCGTGGAAGATCAGGATCCGCACGGGCGCAGATGGTCGCCGGGCGGCCGGACACCCGATATGTTTCCGCGCCTGTGAGCCAGCGTCAGATGTACCGGCTGCGAGCCCGCTCGGACCGCGAGCTGATCCGGGAGGTCGAGCCCGGGACGGTGTACGTGGACCGCGAGAGCGGCGAGGAGTTCGACGTCGTGGGCAAGGTGCTCCCGCTCGCGCCGTCGCCCAGCAGCCTGCCGTGGGCGGTCGAGAACCTCCGGCTCTGCGGGTGCTCGCTCGAGCAGCTGGCCCCCAAGGACGTGAACGACTGCCCGCACTGCGGGCGCCGACTTCCCGCCATCGAAGCGGGCTGAGCCGAGCCGGCCGCTAGCGACGGTGCGCCGGCTCAGGCGTGCGCGGCTGGCGCACGCGCGCCGGCACGGTGCGCGGCAGCGGCTCGGCGCCGCGGCGCCGCGGCACGTGCCCGGGCCGCGCGTGGTCACGGATCCGGCGCGCGCCCTGCCGGGCCGGCCCCAGGGGGAGCCTCAGACCGCCGCCACCGGGCCCATCCGAGGGCGACGGCTCGGGACCGCCGCCGCCGGGACCCTCGTCCTCCGACGAGTCGTCATCGTCGCGGAGGCGGAAGAACCACACGAGCCAGACGATCAGGAGGCCGACATCGAAGACCCGAAAGCCGACCATGAAGATCCATCCCTCGGTGGACACGTGGCGATGGTACCTCCGATCGGGAGCGCGTGAAAGCCGCGCGCCGGGTGGCGCCAGCTAGCGCGCAGCAGCTGTGTTCGTGACCTGGGCGTCCGGCACGAACGTGACGCTGTAGAGCACCCGCGCGCCCCTGTAGAAGCAGCCGTAGACCTTGGTGCTCCCGACCTTCTCCTGCGCGGCGGAGGGCGGGGTGGTGGCAGCGCACTCCGAGCCGGTGTGGGACGTGCGCCAGGCGTTGTCGCTGGGGAGGCTGTGGGCGAAGGCCGGAAGCCAGGTGGGCACGGTCAGGGCGATGATGTCGTCCTTGTGCACGCGGAACGGCGTGTGGAGCGCGTAGGACTGCGTGGAGCCGAAGTACGACTGCAGCTTGAACGCCTGGGTCTGCTTCAGGAGCTTGTACTCCTTCGCCGACGACTTGCCGACCTGCCGGATCACGTCCAGCCGCACCTCCGGCGTGCTCCCGTACGTCGTCTTGAAGAAGTTGACCTGATCCGGGTTGGGCTTCGACATCCTGAGGGTGAACGCGATCACGTAGCCCGGCTTGCGGATCTTGAACGGGACGCTGTGCTTGCCCACCTGGACCTGGAAGCCCGAGACCTGCGCGATCGATTGACAGTCGCTCGTGTTGGGCTGGCCCGGGCAGTCCGCCGGCGGAAAGGGGACATCCTTGAAGTCGCCGAGCTCGGTTACGGTGCCTGCCTGCGCGGGCGCCGCGAGCGCGCAGCTCGCCGCAGAGCAGGCCAGGGCTGTGAGCAGGGTACGTCTCATGCGGCCCATTGAACACGATGGGCCGGTCGAGGTTTCGCCCGAACGGAGCCCCTACCGTCGCCGCCAAGGCCTCGATCCGCCACAATCCCGCGCGGTGGGGAGGCGCATGAAACGCACGCTCGGCGCGGCGGCCGTGCTGGTCCTCGCGCTCTGCGTCCCGGGCGCCGCGGCGAAGCCGCAGCGCACCCCGCACGCGGTCATGACCGTGCACGTGCTCACGCTCACGCAGCAGGAGGCGCGGAAGGGGGGCGTCCTTCGCGTCGAGCTCTGGTCGAAGCGCGACATCGACGTCAGGGTCCGCGGCTACGTCCTGGGCAAGCCGCCTCACCTCGTGGCGCCCACGACCGTGGTCGACCTGCCGGCCGGCAAGCGCGTGAACTACCCGCTGCGGCTGAGCGGTAAGGGCCGGCGGCGGTTCGGGAAGAGCTGTTACGGGCTGACCGTCCGGGTGGTGGTCGTCCGCGGCAGGAAGAGGAAGCGCATCCACGCGGACCGCATGCTGCCCGCCGCGCGGGGGTGCGAGGTCCCCGCGCCAAGGGTTCCCCCGCCCAACTCACCCGGCCCCATCCACACCTACAGCGTCGGGCTCGCGTCGCGCTCGATCGACCCGGACCCCGACGGGAAGTGGAAGGGCAAGAACGTCTACCTCGGCGGCTACGGCATCAGCGGCGGTCAGCCGGATGGGCTCGACCAGGGGCGCGCGGCCGACGGGATCCTCGCCGGCGGCCCCAGCGTCACCGCTCTCGCGCTATCCGACGGAAAGCACCCGTTCGCGTTCGCGACCATCGAGGTACAGGGCTGGTTCGTGGCGAACAAGGACGCCCCGTATGGCCTCGTCGACATGCGCAAGGAGGTCGCGAAGGAGACCGGCGGCGCCCTCAAGGCGGACCAGGTCCTGATCCAGTCGGACCACACTCACGGCGGCGCCGATCCGATGGGGGTTTGGGGCGGCGTCCCGCTCAGCTTCCGCAAGTTCATGTTCGACCAGACCGTCGCCGCGATCGTGGACGCCTGGCAGCACCGGACGCCCGCCAACCTCTACTACGGCTGGGCGCCCGCGCGCGACCTCCAGTCGAACCAATTCGATTACGACGCGTCCAACAAGGTCATGGACTCGGACCTGCGGGTTCTCCAGGCGCGAAAGAGCGACGGGACCCCGGTCGCGACGATCCTGGACTACTCAGCGCACCCGACCGTCCTCGGCTCGAGCAACCAGCACATCACCGGTGACTGGCCGCAGGAGGCGAACAAGCTGATGGCGGAGCGCTTCGGCGGCAAGGCGCTGACCATCGTCGGCACGCTTGGGCGCACGCAGCCCGCCGACCGCTCCTGTCCCACGAGCACGAAGAGCGACAGCGACCCCGACGAGGCGGCGTGCAAGCTCGACCACTACGCCGGGCGCGTGGTCGATCGCGTCTCCCAGGCGCTCGAGAACGCCACCCTGCTCGCCGGGCCGCCGGCGATCTCCGCCAAGAGCTACCTCATCCAGGACCCCGCCCACAACGCCGTCCTGCTCGGGTTCGGCGCGGTCGGCGACCCGATCGGGATACCGCTGAACCGTTCCCTCACCCCGCCGTGGTTGACGGGCAACGTGCTCGGGACCGTCACCGGGAGCGTCCGGATCGGCGACGTGCTCCTGTCAACCGTTCCGGGCGAGATCTATCCGCAGATTGCGCTGAAGGTGGCCGACAGCCTGACCGGCCCGGTGCGCAAGCACGGGTTCATGACCGCCGGCCTGGCAAACGACCAGCTCGGCTACATCATCTACCCGTACGAGGCCTACCCCGAGCCGATCATGGCCACGTTCGTCTCGCGCGGCGACCAGCTCCCCACGCCCGACCCGATCGGCAACGACAACTACGCCTTCAACGTGTCGCACACGCTGGGGGCGCGCGTGACCTGCTCGCTGCTGCGCGGGGCCGGCGAGGCCTTCGGGTCCGGCCTGAAGTACCGGTCCGCGGATCCCGAGTGCGTCCAGTTCCCCAATGACACTCTCTACTCGGAGGGAATGGACGTGAGCTTCCCGGCGCCGTAGCGCCGTGCCGTTACGCGGCTAGCGGCTGCTGCTCCGTGTGCGCGCCGGCGCCCGCGCCGCGCGTCTCGGGACGCGGCGCGGCGCCGTTCAGCGCGCTGGCGTGGGACTCGAGCAGCTCCACGAGGTGAGCGGTCTCGGAGAAGGGGTCGGCGATCGCCCGGCCGCCATCCAGCGGCAGCGCGGCGAGGATCGAACCGTCCACCTCCGCGACCAGCGCCGGCCCGCTGATGGGCCGGATGCTGTCGAGCGCCGCGAGACGGTGCAGCTCGCCGGCATCCGCGGCCTCGCTCGCCCTGATCATGATCGCCTCGTCGTAGCTCATCGCAATCTCCGGTGGTTGAGGGTGAAAGTCCTTGCGAGGTTCAGGATGCCATTTGCCAGCCATCATTTCAAACGATTGTTACTGGGATAGCTGATAAGCTCCACTTATGCTCGATGTGAGGCGGATGAGGGTCCTCAAGGAGGTCGCCGCGCAGCGGTCGTTCTCGGCCGCGGCGGAGAAGCTCGGCTACACGCAGTCGGCTGTGTCCCAGCAGATCGCCGCGCTCGAGCGGGAGGCGGGATCGATCCTCATCGAGCGCCACCCGCGGGGAATCCGGCTCACGGACGCCGGCGAGGCGCTCGTGCGGCACGCCGACAAGATCCTGGCGCGCCTGGCCGAGGCCGAGGCGGAGCTCGAGGCGATCGCCGGCCTGCGCGGAGGCCGGCTGCGCCTGGGGTCGTTCCCCACGGCCGGCGCCACGCTCATGCCCAGGGCGATCGCGCAGTTCAGCTCCCGCCACCCGGCGGTGGAGCTCAGCCTGGTCGAGGCCGAGCCGGACGAGAGCCTGCCCCGGCTGAAGGCCGGCGAGCTCGACCTGATCCTCGTGGACGACTCCCCCGCCCCGGACGCCGACGACGACGTGGAGTACGTGCATCTCCTCGATGACCCGCTTCACCTCGTCCTGCCCGCGGATCACCCGCTCGTATCACGGCGGCGCATCCGCATCGAGGATCTCGCGGCCGAGCCCTGGATCCAGGGCACCCAGATCTGCGCGTGCACGCGGCAGGCCCAGATCGCGTGCTCGAACGCCGGGTTCGAGCCCCGCGTGGCCTACCAGAGCGACGACTTCCAGGTCGTGCAGGGACTCGTCGCCGCGGGCGTCGGCGTCGCCCTGATCCCGGGCCTCGCCCTGGTCAGCGAGCGGCCCGACGTGGTCATCCGGCCAATCGGCTCCAAGCCTCCGGTCCGCAAGATCACCGCCGCGACGCTGGCGAACGGCTACCGCTCGCCGGCGGTCACCGAGATGCTGGAGATCCTGACGACGATCGCCGCGGACTACGACGCCGCGAGCGCGCCGAAGCTGGTCGCCGCCGGCTAGTGTCCTGAGTCGTCAGTTCGCGCGCCGCTTACCGGCTACTTGTGCCGGTAGGTGATCCGGCCGCGGTCGAGGTCGTACGGCGACAGCTCGATCTTGACCCGGTCGCCCGGGAGGATTCGGATGTAGTGCCGCCGCATCTTGCCCGAGATGTGCCCCAGCACCTCGTGGTCGTTGTCGAGCTTGACACGAAACATCGTGTTCGGGAGGGCCTCCGTGACCTCGCCCTCCATCTCGATCTTCTCTTCCTTTGCCACGAGGCAAGTCTATCCTCGGCCCCGGCGGCCGAGCGCGGGGCGCGGGGCGCAGCAGCGTCAGATCTTGGTTACGTTTACTGCCTTCGGGCCCTTATCGCCGGCCTCCTCGTCGTAGGAGACCTTGCTGTTCTCCTGAAGCGTCTTGAAGCCGCTTCCGTTGATCCCGGTGTGATGGACGAACAGGTCACGGTCGCCCTCATCGGGGGTGATGAAGCCGTAGCCCTTCTCGTCGTTGAACCACTTGACGGTCCCGGTCGCCATGCGTACTAGCACCCTTCCTTCCTGCCATGCCCTGCTCGGTTCCGACGAGGGGCCCGAACGGTCATGCGTCTTGTCATGCCGGACTCCACCCGGCGACTACGGCGCGCACAGTAGCACCCTGGGCGGGCGCCAGACGCCTCGCGGCGCACCCCCGAGCGGGGACGCGCCATGTCCCTCTGACGGGTACCGCGCCGCTCTATCCGCGGATCTCCGCGGCGACCGCCGCGAGCTCCTCGTCGGGGACGCGCTCCGGTCGCACGGGGAGCTGGAGCGGGTCGTCGTCGTAGCGCGGGATCACGTGGATATGGAAGTGAAAGACGGTCTGCCAGGCCGCGGGCTCGCACGAATTGATGAGGTTGATCCCGTCGCAGCCCAGGCGCTCCTTCATCCGGCGCGCGAGGCGCTGGGCGCCAGCCGCGGTGCGGGCGAGGTCGTCCAGGTCGATGTCGTACAGGTTCCTGGAGTGCCTCCGCGGGATCACCAGCGCGTGGCCGCGGGTCCACGGGTTGATGTCCATGAATGCGACCGTGTGCTCGTCCTCGTCCACCAACTGCGCCGGGATCTCGCCGGCGAGGACCTTGCAGAAGAGACAGTCGTCGTTCACAGCCAGCCCGCACGCTTGAAGCGCGTGTAGATGAAGACGCAGATCGCGGCCATCGCGATCAGGGCGGCCGGGTAGCCGAAGCCCCAGCTGAGCTCGGGCATTTTCTTGAAGTTCATCCCGTAGATGGCGCCGATCACCGTCGGGATCGCCGCGATCGCCGCCCACGCGGTGATCTTCCGCGCGTCGTCGTTCTGGCGGACGCTGATCAGCGCGAGGTTCGCCTCCAGGATGCCGTTCAGGAGCTCACGCAGGTTGTCCACCGTCTCGTTGGCCTTCTGGTCGTGGTCGAGGACGTCGCGGAAGTACGGCTGGATCCGGTCGTCGATCATGTCGAACTCGTCGTGGGCCAGCCGCTCTAGGGGCTCGATCAGCGGTTCGGTGGCCCGGTGCAGCTCCACGATCTCGCGCTTGAGCTTGTAGATCCGCTGGGTGGGGTGGGAGCGCTGGTCCTCCGAGAAGACCTCCTTCTCGACCTCCTCCACGTCCTCGGCCACTCCCCTCACCACCGGCAGGTAGTCGTCCACGACCTTGTCGACGATCGCGTGCAGGACCGCACTCGGGCCGCACCGCAGGAGGTCGGCCCGTTGCTCCATCCGGAGCCGGACGGGGTGCAGGTCGGTGGCGATGCCGTGCCGCACGGAGATCACGAACCCGGGGCCGATGAACAGCAGGATCTGGCCCAGCTCCACGTCCTCGGTCTCGTCGATGTAGCAGGCGGTGCGCAGCACGAGGAAGATCGTGTCGCCGTAGATCTCGAGCTTCGGCCGCTCCTTGGCCTTGATCGCGTCCTCCACCGCGAGCTCGTGCAGCTCGAACTCGCGCGCCACCGAGTCGAACTCGTCGGCCCCCGGCTCGTGGAGCCCGATCCACACCCATGCGTCGGTGCGGTTGCGGACGGCGTCGTAGGCGTCGTGCAGCTCGACCCCGCCGGCGCGCCGGCGGCCCTCCTCGTAGACCGCGCAGTCGACGATCATCGGGCGGGATTCTCTCGCAGCCGGCGCGCGAGTGCGAGCGCCTCCTCGCGCGTCTCGGCCTCCCCCGTGAAGCGCGCCTCCCTGAGCCGCCCGATCAGCGCCCCGATCTCGGGGCCCGAGTCGATCCCGAGCTCCCGTGCCAGCTCGTCGCCGCGCACGGGCGCGCGGGGCGGTCCGTGCTCGCGCCAGGCCAGCGCCTCGCCGAGGAGCCCGCGCGCCAGCTCCAGGTGCGCCGCGATGGCCGCATCGGCGCCCTGGCCGCGGGTGGCCAGGCGATCCGCGCAGGAGAGGACCGTCACCTCGATCTCCACTGGCTCGCAGGTGGTCAGGTAGCGGTAGATCCCCGTGCGCGAGAGCGGGCGCTCGTGGACCATGAAGCCGAGCACCAGGTGGTGGCGCGTGATCGCGGCGAGGAACGAGCGCAGCACCCCGCTAGTGCGCATCCGGCGCGCGACGTCGCTCACCATCTCCTCACCGAGCGAGTCGTGGCCGATGAACGTCACCCGCCCGTCCGGCAGCTCGCCGCGGGTGGCCGGCTTCCCGATGTCGTGCAGCAGGGCGGCGAAGCGAAGCGCCTGCCAGCGCGGCAGCTCGTCGGCGAGCGTCTCCTCCAGGACCGCACGGAGGCGCGGCGCGAGCTCCGCGCCGAAGGCGGCCTCGGGCTCGCGCTCGATCTCCAGGAGTCGGTCCAGCACCTCCATCGTGTGGTCGTAGACGTCGAGGTGGTGGAAGTGGCTCTGCTCCACGCCGTGGAGGGCGGCGACCTCGGGCAGGACCGCCTCCACCAGGCCCAGCCGGTCGGCCAGCGCCAGGCCCTCGAGCACCCGGTCCGCGGTGACCAGCCGGCGGAGCTCGGCGAACACCCGCTCGGGCGACGCGAGGGCAACCCGTGGCGCGGCCTCTCGGGTGAGCCGCTCCGTCTCAGGATCGGGCCGGAAGCCGAGCTCGGTGGCGAGACGGGCCAGCCGCAGCGGGCGCAGCGGGTCGCGCGCGTAGGCGGAGTCCTCGACGGCGGGACCGCCGAGCACCCGCAGCACGCCGCGCTCGAGGTCCGCGCTGCCCCCGGTGGGGTCGATCAGGCCGTCGTCGCCGCCCGCCTGCTCGAGCGGCACCGCGAGCGCGTTCACGCTGAAGTCGCGCTGAGCCAGGTCCTCCTCGATGGTCGGCCCCTGGAGTGGCGAGACGTCGCAGATCCAACTGCTCCCCACGGCGCGCCAGGCCCCGAAGGCCTCGGACAGCGGAAACACCGGGCCGCGGGCGGCCTGCGCCACCGCCCGGGCGGCCTCCTCCGGGGAGCCCTCCACGGCGAGGTCCACGTCGCGCACCGGACGGTCGAGCAGGGCGTCGCGCACGCAGCCCCCCACCACCCAGGCGCGGTGGCCGCGCTCCGCGAGCGCGTCGCGCGCGGTGCGCACCGGAGGCGCCTCGCGAAGGCGATTCAGGGGCGCGTTCAACCCTCGCGCGGGTACGCCCTGAGCACCCGCCCTGTCAGCCCGCAAGTGACCTCGTAGTTGATGGTTCCGAGCCGGGCGGCTACCTCCTCGGCCAGGATCCGCTCGCCCCCCTGGCGTCCGATCAGGACGGCGCGGTCGCCCGGGACCACGTCGGTCTCCGGCCCGAGGTCGATCGTTATGTTGTCCATGCTCACGGTCCCCACGAGCGGGTGGGAGCGGTCACGGACGAGAACCCGCGCATTGTTGGAGAGCGACCGGCGCCAGCCGTCCCCGTACCCGATCGGCAGGACCCCGACGCACGTCGGCGCCCCGGCCCGCCAGGTCTGTCCGTAGCCGACTCCGTCGCCCTTCTCGAAGCGCTTGACGGCTGCCACGTAGGACTCGAGGGATAGCGCGGGTGTGAGTCCAAGCGGCTCGGGATCCGCACCGAACGGGTCGAGGCCGTAGATGGCCACGCCGCACCGGACCATGTGGAAGTGGGCGGCCGTCGCATCACGGAACGTGCCCGCGCTGTTCGCGGCGTGGATCAGCAGGCCGGGATGCGCGGCGCGTAGCTCGTCGACGAGATCCGTGAAACGGCGGAGTTGCGCGGGGAAGTGCTCGTCCCCGCGTTCGTCGGCGGTCGCGAAGTGGGTCATCAGCCCGCTCAGCTCGAGCCGCGGGTCCTCGGCGATCTGGCGGCAGAGCTCGCGCACCTCGTCCGGGTCGCGGGTGCCGAGCCGGCCCATGCCCGTGTCGTACTTCACGTGTACGCGCGGAAGTGTCAGGCCGGCGCGGCGGTCAGGCAGCGCGGCGACAAACTCGTGGGTCCACGCCACCACGTCGGCGTCCTCGCGCAGCGCCATGTGGACCTCCGTCGGCGTGAGCGCGCCCATCACGAGGATCCGGGCGTCGATCCCCCTCAGCCGGAGCCAGGCGGCCTCGGCGGCTGTCGCCACGGCCAGCCAGCTGGCGCCTCCGGCAAGGGCGGCACGGGCGCACTGCGCGGCTCCGTGGCCGTAGCCGTCGGCCTTCACCACGGCGCACAGCTCCGCGCCATCCGTGAGGAGCTCGCGCAGGCGCCTGCAGTTGCGCTCGACGGCGCCCAGGTCCACCCGGGCGACGGCGCGCTCGGGAGCGCCCGCGCTACTCGGCAGCGAGCGCCCCCAGGACGTCGACCCTGGTGACGACGCCGACCAGCCGTCCGTCATCCACCACCGGCAACCGGTTGTGGCCGCTGTCGGCGATGAGGCGCGCGGCCTTTCGCACCGGATCGTCCGCCTCCACGGTCACGGGGTCCCGGGTCATCATGTCCCGCGCCGCGGCGGCGGCCGCCTTGCGCAGCCGGCCCTCGAAGCGCCTCAGCGGCTCGAGGAACACGATCCCGCCGAAGAGCTCGAGGTAGTGCGGAATGTGCAGGTCGCCCTCATCGTCTGAGAGCACCAGGTCCGACTCGGTGACGATCCCGAGGAGGTGATCGTTGGCGTCGACCACGGGCAGCCCAGGCAGCTCGTGCCGGCGCATGAGCCTGACGACCTCCTCGACGGTCGCCTCCGGGTCGACCGTCACGGGGTCGGTGGTCATGATCTCGCGCACGAGGCCGGCCATGCCGGGACGACCCTAGCGTTTCGAGTAAGCAATCCTGCCCGCGGGCCGCATAGCGGCCCCTATCCAGGACCGCTCCTCGCGAATGCCTCCGGGAGCGCCTCGATCACGTCGCCGGCGACGGTGTGGTCGGCCCCCAGCCGGGTGGCCGCGACCTTCCCGGCCCGCGCGTGGGCGAACACGGCCCCGGCCGCCGCGGCGAACGCGTCCACCCCCTTCGACAGGAGTGCTCCGATCACGCCCGAGAGCACGTCGCCCGTCCCAGCCGTCGCGAGCGCCGCCGTCGCGCCGGGGCTGATCGCCACCGGGCCGCCGGGCGTCGCCACGAGCGAGTCGTCGCCTTTGAGCACCACGATCGCGCCGCTCCGCTCGGCGGCGTCGCGCGCGTATTTGAGGCGATGCGCGGCCACCTCCGCCGACTCGATGCCGAGCAGCCTCGCCAGCTCTCCCTCGTGGGGGGTGAGGACGGTGGGCGCCTTGCGCTCGCGCAGCGTCTCCAGGGCGTCGATGTGCGCGTTCAGGCCGTCCGCGTCGATCAGCAGCGTCGCCTCGACCGAGCGCGCGACCGCGCGTGCGAACTCGCGCGCGCCGTCGCTGCGGCCAAGCCCCGGGCCAAGGATCACCGCCCCGGCGCGCTCGGCGAGCTCCTGTACGTCGGTGACGCCGTCCGGAACGTGCATCCCGTCCTCCTCCGGCAGGCCGCGGGTCACGCCCTCGAGCAGCCGCAGCGCCACGGCCTGCTGGGCGGACCGCGGCACGGCGAGCTGGATGTAGCCGGCTCCGGTCCGCTGGGCGCCCAGCGCCGCCATGCATGGCGCGCCCGTGTAACCGGCGGCGCCGCCGGCGATCACCACCGTGCCGGACTTGAACTTCGACCCGTCGCGCCGGCGGTGCGGCACGAGCTCGAGCACGCGGTCGCAGATGAGGCCCGCCTGGGAGCCGCCCGGGGCCTCGCGAGGGATCCCGATCTCGATCACCTCGACCCGTCCCGCGTGGAATGTCCCGGGCGCCACGTGGAGCCCGATCTTCGAGCCGTGGAAGGTGGCCGTGGCGCCGGCCCGGACCGCGTCGCCCTCGATTTCACCCGTGGAGGCGTTCACCCCCGACGGCACGTCGCAGGCGACGACCGGCACGCCCGCGTCGTTGATCGCGGCGATCGCGCCCGCGACCGGCTCGCGCGGCGCTCCCTCGAACCCCGTTCCGAGCATCGCGTCGACGACCGCGCCCGATCCGCTGAGCCTCGCGGCGTCGAACGGATCGGGCGGCGCTCCGGGCAGCCGCCCCAGGTTCGCTCGCGCGTCGCCGCGCAGCTCCGCCGGGTCGCCGAGCGAGAGCACGTCCACCTCGCGGCCCTCCTCGCGCAGGATGCGCGTGCACACGAGCCCGTCGCCGCCGTTCCACCACCCGCGCGAGGCCCGCGCCGGCACGCTCCATCAGGTCGAGCGAAGGGACGCTGGCCTCATCGATCGCGTACGAGTCGGCCGCGCGCATCTCATCGGCTGTGAAGAGCGGGTCGACCCAGTCCGGCAGCGCCATCGGCGCGGCGAGCGTACCGCGCGACGCGCCCCCCTACTCGACCGTGACCGTCTTCGCCAGGTTGCGCGGCTGGTCGATGTTCAGGCCGCGCGCGCGGGCCACCCGGTAGGCGAGCAGCTGGAGCGGGACGATGGCCAGGATCGGCTGGAGCAGCCAGTCGGTCCTCGGCACCCAGAACACGGCGTCGACCGTGTCCTCCACCTCCGTCGAGCCCTCGGTGGCGACCGCGATCACGTGGGCGCCGCGCGCCTTCACCTCGGCCACGTTCGACAGGACCTTGTCGAGCACCGGGGCGTCCGTGGCGACCGCCACGACGGGCGTGCGCTCCGAGAGCAGCGCGATCGGTCCGTGCTTCATCTCGCCGGCGGCGTACGCGTCGGCCGCGATGTACGAGATCTCCTTTAGCTTGAGCGATCCCTCGAGGCATACGGGAAG
>VAWV01000204.1 GCA_005883295.1 Actinomycetota bacterium | reverse complement strand
ACCCCCTGTAGCAGGGCCGCGGTCCGCTCGAGCCCGAGGCCCGTGTCGATGTTCTTCTTCGGGAGCGGGGTCAGTGAGCCGTCCGCGCCGAGCTCGTACTGCATGAACACGAGGTTCCAGAACTCGAGCATGCGCTCCGTGTCGTCGCCGGGACGATCCTCGTCGGCGCCGAAGTCCGGACCGCGGTCGTAGTAGAGCTCCGAGCACGGCCCGCACGGGCCGGTGGGGCCCGCCTGCCAGAAGTTGTCCGAGCGGCCGAGGTGGACGATCCGCTCGTCGGGGACGCCGACCGAGCGCCAGCACTCGATCGCCTCCTCGTCGGGGCCGAGTCCGAGCTCCTCGTCGCCACCGAAGACGGTCACCCAAAGACGCTCTGGAGCGAACCCGAATGTGCTCGCGGACAGCTCCCAGGCGTACTCGACCGCCTGCTGCTTGAAGTAGTCCCCAAAGGAGAAGTTGCCCAGCATCTCGAAGAACGTCAGGTGCCGAGCGGTCTTGCCGACCTCCTCGATGTCAGGCGTCCGGAAGCACTTCTGGCAGGACGTGAGCCGGACGTGCGGGGGCTCCTCCTCGCCGCGGAAGTACGGCTTGAACGGCTGCATCCCGGCCGTGGTGAGGAGCACGGATGGGTCGAAGGACGGCGGCACCAGCGACGCCGACGGCATCCGGACGTGATCGCGCTCCTCGAAGAACGAGAGGTAGCGCTCCCGGATGTCAGCGGCCTTCACGCGGCCAGTGTAACCACGCGCAAACCCCTGGCCGGGGGCTCTAAAACGCCCAATCGACGCACAGATTCGCCTCGCGCAAGCTGTGCAATTTCGGCAGGTTCCCCTGCCCTCGCGCGCGTGCGCCGAGAAAGAGTCCTGCAATGGAGCTAGAGAATCTGGTGGGCGAGGCGCGGGAGCGTCAGGTCAAGCCGATGCCCGCGCGAGAGCGCCTGGTCGCCGGCGCGATTGCTCTGGGGTTCCTGGTCGCCGCATTCGTCGTCGGCGTCCTAGTGCCGGCGAACCGCGAGGCCCATCCGCTCACGCTCGGCCTGCTGGTGCTCCTGGCCGTCGTGGCTCGGCGCGTCCTGTTCGAGATCGGCAACAACGAGGCCTGCCCGGACCAGCTCGTCTTCATCCCGATGCTGATCCTGGCGCCGCTCCCGCTCGTCCCGCTGCTCGTCGCCGCCGCGTTCGTCCTGGCGCGACTTCCGGAGCTGGTCCGCGGCGGAGTCCATCCCGACCGCTGGCTCTACCCGCTCGGCGACGCGTGGCACTCGATCGGAGCGGTCGCCGTCCTCGCGGCGCTCCATCCGGGGCCGCTCGACGGGCGTCACGCGTGGGTCTACGCGCTCGCGCTGCTCGGCCAGGTCGTCGTGGCGACGCTCATCGCAGTGGTGAACGACCACCTCATCCACCGCACCTCGCCACTGGACGGCCTCTGGCTCGCGATCCTCGGCTGCCGAATCGACGTGGTGCTCACGCCGGTCGCATACATGGTCGCGGCAGTCGCCGAGAGCGAGTCGCTCGCGGTGCTCAGCGTGCTGCCGGTGCTCTGGCTGCTGCGCATCTTCTCGGTCGAGCGCCGTGAGCGCTACGCGGCCGCGCTCGAGCTCAACCAGGCATACAGGGGCACCGTGATGGTGCTGTCCGACGTGGTGGAGGCGGAGGACAACTACACCGCCAGCCACTGCCGCTCGGTGGTCGAGCTGGCGGGGGCCGTGGCCGACGAGCTCGGCGTGGGCCACCGCACCCGGCAGGAGCTCGAGATCGCCGCGCTGCTCCACGACGTGGGCAAGATCGCCATCCCCAACGAGATCCTGAACAAGCCCTCGAAGCTCACCGCCGAGGAGTTCGAGCTGATGAAGACGCACACGCTCGAGGGCCAGGCCCTGCTCGACCGGGTGGGCGGGCGGCTCGCGCGGGTCGGCGAGATCGTCCGCTCGTGCCACGAGCGCTGGGATGGGCAGGGCTACCCGGACGGCTTGCGCGGCGACGAGATCCCGGTGGCCGCGCGGATCGTCTTCTGCTGCGATGCCTACAGCGCGATGACCACCGACCGGCCCTACCGGCGCGCGATGAGCCGCGACGCCGCGCTCGAGGAGCTCCGCCGCAACGCCGGCACGCAATTCGAGCCGCGGGTCGTGGAGGCCATGGAGCGCGTGGTGTGGGAGTTCGACGCGATCGCCGACGAGCCGTACGCGGACGCGCTGCGCGCCGTCATCGCGGGCAGCTCGATTCAGGCCCTCGAGGCCGCGTCGGCGTAGGCCGTTCGCCCCGCCGCTGTAGCGGGCGGTGGAAGCGGGCGCGCGGCCTCTGGCCCCGGCTCCTGCTCCCACAGACCCCGCAAGGCGACCCTCGATAGCGCCCAGATCGCCACGCTGCCCAGCCCCGCGATGAGGAGCACGGCGCGGACGCCGGTGAGCGAGAGCACGGCGCCCGCGCTCACGAAAGCGACCGCGAACGCCCAGGAACCAGCGGTGTCGAACACCGCGAACGCCCGCGCTCGGAGGGCGTCGGGAATCACGCGCTGGCAGATGAGCCGCTCGTTTACGAGCGTCACGCCGTTGCCCACGCCGGCCATCGCGAGACCGAGCGCCGCGACCGGGAACGACGGCACGATCGCGACTACGAGCCCGCCTCCGATCAGCAGGATCCCGAGGAGGTAGCGGCGCCCCAGCTCGGACACCTCGACCGCGCCGGCGCCGGACAGCGACCCGGCCACGAAGCCGGCGCCGAAGATCGCGACCAGGACCGAGTACCCCGCGCCGCCCGCACCGAGCGACCTCGCGAGCAGGAGCTCGGCCACGTTCATCATCGCTGCGAAGAGGATCGCGCCGCTCGAGGCGAGCACGAGCGTCCGGATCCCGGGCATCCGCGCGATCGCGCTCACGCCCTCCCGTGCCTGGCGGAGCAGTCCGCGCTCCCGCCCCGGCTCCGCGTTCGCCGCGGCGCCGAAGCGAACGGCGCAAAGGACGGCCGCCGAGACGGCGAACGTGGCCCCGTTGGCGATGACGACCGCCTTCGCACTCGTCACCGTCATCGCCAGCGCCGCAAGCGCCGGGCCGACAGTGCGCCCGGCGTCAGTCAGCCCGCCATAGAGGCTGGTGGCCGCCGGCAGGCGGCGCGAATCGACCAGGCTCGGAAGCGCGGCCAGGATGGCCGGCGTGAACAGGCCGGCGCCGGTCCCGGCGAGCAGCGCCAGCGCGACCGTCGCCCAGATCCCGCCCACCAGCCCGACGCCGATGAACGCCGCCGCGCGGATCAGGTCCGACAGGACGGCGATCCGGCGCCTGGACCAGCGATCCGCCATCGCGCCGAACACCGGCCCGAGCAGCATCGCGGGGATGAAGTCCGCCATCAGGACCAGCGTGATGGCCCACGGCGAGTGCCACCGCTGGTACGCCAGCACGACGAGCGCGACGTAGCCGGCGCCGTTACCGAGCGCGGATTGGGCGTAGGCCGCGAAGAAGGTGCGGGCGCGGGGCTCGCGCCTGATGAGCTCGAGGATGGCGTTCACGTCGTGGCCACGCGGCGAGGAGAGCGCTGCCGCCCGAAGCGACATGGGGCGGGAGCCGCCGTTTCCGACGCCTCCCGCCCCATCGTCAGCTAGCGCCGACCAATGCTCATTAGGGGTCTCCCGTCGAGCTTGCGATTCCCAACAAATCCCAGGAAATGCACAGATTTGCCGGGCCGTTCCTATGCGAGATCCACCCTAAGCGCGGGTTGCTTGCGCTGTCAATTCCCCGATTTGGATGAAACAGTTCGTGCAGACGCTGTCCGGGCCCCCGTGCCCAGGGCGGACGGGTCCCGTCGGGCGTCGCCTCCCCCTCCGGCTCCTGAACGGCAATAGTCGCCAGAGGGGGAGGCTCCGTCCGCCACCCGCCGCACGCGCAGTCGCCGGCTCAGACTCGTGGACTCATGG
>VAWV01000203.1 GCA_005883295.1 Actinomycetota bacterium | reverse complement strand
CTGCGTTGTGCGCGGGGATGACGAGGCTGGTGCGCATCGCCTCCGCGGCCCCGGGGTCACCAGTAGTCGTCAAGAACCGTCTCAGCGTAATCGGGGACATACTGCTCCGGCATGTCGATCCACGCCTCGTTGAAGTAGCGCCGCTGCCATCTCTCGTTGGACCGCCAGCGACCGCCGAGCACGCCGAAGACGATCTGCAGATGACCCCCCAGGGAGATGGCGACCCTGTCCTGCTCCTTGATGATCGATGCGAGCGGGATGCCGAGGCCGCCCGCGGCGATCAGGGCGACGTCGAAGTCCCGCGCTTCTATCTGGCGGGCGAGATCCGCGAGCAGATCCAGGGCCGTCGGGTAGACCGCCTGTGTCTCGCGCGCGAAGCCGTAGGGATTCTCGACGGCGTCGACGCTGCGCGGATGGAACCAGGGCTTGCCGGTTTTGGCCCATACCCGTTCGAAGGTCTCCTCGTTCGCACGCTCGGCGAGGGTCCCGGCGAAGGGGGAGATCAGCAGGACATCCCGACCCCTGAGGAACGGCAGGTAGCACCGGCTCTCGTCGTGGGGCGAGGAGCGGTCGGGTTGTTGATCGTGCTGGAGCATGAACCGCGGCGCTGAGACCCCGTGGAACTTGAAGGTCTCGCAGTACTCCTTGTAGGAGTTCTCGAAAAGACCGATCGCGTCGAGCCGCTTCACGCGCTCCACGTAGTAGGAGCTCCATCGCCGGAGGAACTCGGGCTCGGCCGGGAATATTCCGGTGGTCGGGAGCGACTTGTACGCCAGCACCACCTCGAACGCGCGCCGCCGCATGCCGGGCGGCTCTCGGGACAGGACCTCCGGATAGCGGAGCCAGGATTGCTCGCTGTTCCCAAGTTTTCCGGTGGCGTACCCAGTGCCCTCGTCGATCGCTGTCCTCAGCTCCTCGAGGAACTCCTGGCGGGTGGAGATCGGTCCGATCGCAGCTTCGAACTGGGCGCGGTCCATCAGGCCTGGCGAGCGACGGATTGGCGCAGGAGGTCGAGGATCTCCTCGTTCAGGCGGCCGGCGGCCGTCAGCGAGAGGTTCGCGTCGTGAACCCGCTTGCGCATCAGCACCTCGGGTAGGACGGCGAGCGTCAGCGACTGGTCCTTCGCCCGGGCGAACCAGTCGATGTCGTTGGCGATCGTGTAGTCCGTCCTGAAGGGGCCCACGGCGTCGAACGCCTCGCGCCTGACGGCGAGGGCGCTGGGCATGTTCGCGACATGGTCCCCATCCAGTAGCTCGGGCCTGAAGCCGGGCGGCAGGGGGCCCTCGACGTCCGTGAAGAACCGCATCGTGGTGATCACGTAGTCCACCTCGGGGCGTGCGCGCAAGCACTCCACCTGCCGCTCGAGCTTCGTCGGCTCCCAGAGGTCGTCGCTGTCGATGAAGGCGAGGACGTCGCCACCCGAGGCGGCGACCCCTTCATTCCAGGCCCCAGCGAAGCCGGTGCCCCGTTGCTGGATCACATTGACGCCCGCGTAGGACCGCGCAATCTCTCTGGATCGATCCGCCGACCCACCGTCCACAACCACGATCTCGTGCGGTGCGTAGGTCTGCGCGACCACGCTGTCGAGCGCCTCCGCCATGTACCGCTCGCCGTCCTTCACGGGCATGACGACACTGACCCTGTGGCGGTCGCTCATCTAGGCGAACACCCCCTCGGCGACCGGTGGCAGCGGCTTCGGCACCGCTCGCAGAGCCTCCTCCATAACTGCCGTCTGGCCGGCCGCCTCCGCGGCGAGCGCGAGGTACCAGCTGACCCTCCAGTGGTCGAGGCCGAGACGGATCGCCGCCGAGAACTCGCCGGCCGCCAGGCCCGGGTGCCCCTGACCGTGAAGCACCAGGCCGGACCACAGCCTCAGGTGCGGATCGCCTGGGTAGTGGTCGCGGTAGTACAGGACTCCCCCACCTCCCGTCGCCACGACCATCGGCGATCTTGCGATCTGCCGCTCGGCCTCGATGGCGTCCTCGGCCGAGCTCAGGCTCGCCGCGAAGTGCGGCGCGGCGCCTCCGAGGCTCTGCACGAACCGGGGCGCTCCGCCCTCGCCGATCGGGTAGCGAGGCCGTCGGCGCTTCGGCCGCTCGAGGAGCGCGGCATACGTCTCCGCCCAGCGACCCGCAACCGCTTCCGGCGACCAGGTCCGAACCGCGTATTCGTGGGCGGCCCTGCCCATGCGAACCCGTTCCTCGGGGTGGTTGTGGAAATAAACAACCGCCTGCTGGTACTCCCGCGTGCTGGACACCGTCAGGCCGGTCTCGCCATGCACCACCGAGCGGCGGACGGCGGCCGGGCCGAGCACAACCGGGGGGACTCCCGCGTACATGGCTTCCTGGAGGACCAGCTCGGACGCCGCGTAGGTGCCCTCCGCCAGCGGATAGCCGAAGACGTCCATCTCCGCGACGGCGCCACCGATGTCCTCGACGAAGCCACGGAACTCGACACGGTCCGCGATGCCCTGCTCGGCTGCCTGCCGCCGCAGAACTGGCATCGCGCCCCCGGTCCCGCAGATCAGGAATCGAGCGTGCGGCACCGGAATCGAGGCGCACATGCTGATCAGCTCCGGATGGAGCTTGGCGAAGTCCAGCGTGCCGATGAAGCCGACCGTGAACCCTGCACCGGCGTTCCGGCGGATCCCCCGAAGGCGATCCCAGCCCGCCACCGCGGGCAGCACGTCGAGGTGCTCGAGGCCGGGCAGCTCCGTCGTGTAGTCGCACGAGGC
This sequence comes from Actinomycetota bacterium, assembly GCA_005883295.1. Taxonomy (GTDB): domain Bacteria; phylum Actinomycetota; class Thermoleophilia; order Solirubrobacterales; family Thermoleophilaceae; genus AC-37. The sequence continues at coordinate 2,928 of VAWV01000203.1, read as the reverse complement.
GAGCACGACGTCGGCGAACTCGATGAGCGCCGGCGGAATCACCTGCGGTGCATGCTCGCCCGAAACGTGTGACCAGACCAGGAGGCGAATCGCGGGAAGATCGGACGACAGCAGCTCGTAGAGCGCCGGGCTGTTCCAGAAGTGGATCTGCACGATGCCGGCGTTCTCCAGCATCGCCCGCAGCGACCCCGCAGAGGGCGCGCTCGAGACGGAGACCCCATGGCCGTCGCACTCGCGAGTCATCCAGGGATCGGCCGGAGCGAGCGAGGCGATCGCGTGCTCGAGCTCGGGGCCGGCCGTCGATCGCGCGGCCGTGAGCAGCGCGCGGCTCGGACCGCCGCGCGTCAACGCGGGGATCAGGTGGAGGACCGTGGTCACAGGAGGCCGGCCACGGCTTCGGCGATCAGCTCGGGATCGGTGCCGGCCTCGAGGCGCTGGCACGGCACCGACTGGACGATCGCGGCCATCCTGCGGAACGCGATCCGCCGGGGCGCCGGCAGCTGAAGGATCGAGCCCGGCGCCAGGGCGGCCAGAGCGGCCGCGGGGGTGGCCGGCCCGGTTCGGGTCTCGCGCTCGCGGGTGATCTGGACAATCGCGATCGCCCGCAGCCGAGCCTTCAGCAGGAGGCGGTCGGAGACGTGAGAGGTGGCCTTCGTCTGGCCGTCGCGGAGCTGTAAGGAGTCGTAGAGCGAGAAGATCGTCGGAGGCTCGCCGGGTCCGATCAGGCAGGTGTCATCGCCCAGATAGCCCAGGCCGTTCTCCAGGCAGGCGGCCGCGGCGGTCGACTTCCCCGAGCCACTGCTCCCGGCGATGAGCACGCAGCCAGTCGGCCGGCCGACCGCGCCGGCAGCCGCGAGCACCAAAAGTGCCCCACGGAACGCTCCGCGTCCAGCGCCGTCATCGAATGCTCGCCGGCTTCAACAAAGCTCTCACCGAAGCGGTGGCGGACCAAGTGCTCCCCGGCCGGATCGAGATCGCCGCCGACAGCCGGTAGTGGCGTACCGGTCGAGGTGCTATCCCACATACGGATCGTCAGGGCGGGCGTCGAGACGGCTGGCACCTCGACGTGCCTGAGCGGCTTCGTGAGCTCCTCGATCAGGGCAGTCCCGGCGAAGCGCAGGCGGACGACGTCGCGCGCCACCCGGAAATACCGGTCCCGGTAGCCGCCGGCCGCGGCGGCGGCGCTGTCGGCAGCCCGATCCAGCTCCTCCAGATAGTCGCGGGTACCGGTCGCGGTCAGCGTGGCTCGGGCCAACCCTGGGGCCCAACCTCGTGAACCGGATCGAGCAGCAGCAGCTCCTGCATGTCGGTGTAGCACTTGAACACCGGGGGCTCGAACCGCGCCAGCTCCGGCGGCTCGGGGCGAGACGCGTCCGCCTGGACCCCGTCATCCGACGGGAGGACGAGCTGCTCCTCGACCAGGCGAGCGGTCAGGCCCTTGACCTCGCGCTCGACCGAGGTCGGGTCATCCGGAAACCTCTCCGTCATGTCGGCGACGAGCTCCTCGATGGACGCGCCGGCCTGGACGGCACCGGAGATGTAGGAGGCGAGCGGGTCGAGCCAGTAGTAGCTCCCCGTGTCGAGGTTGACCATGATGGTCTCGCCGTCGATTGTCTCCTGGATCACGGGGGGACTGTTGGAGCGGAAACGGGTTGCGGGGGCCATTGCCGCGTGAATTTACTCAATCTGGTCCGCGGCGGGGAGGAGCTCTCCCACGAAGTACGAGTACCGACCTCCGGTCCGCAAGCGGCCTGCCACTCCGGCCCGAACGCGCCTTACCCGGCCGGAGCGGAGCACGCGGTGGAGCTCGGCGGGAGTCACGTAGACGATGCGAACTCGACGCGGAACCCGCTCCACGGAGGCCTCCAGCCGCCTCATGACGGCGTCGAACACCGGCCCTGTGAACGGATCGAAGAAGTACGCCACCGTGAGGTCGTCGGGCGGCTCGTAGTCGAGTACGTCTGCGCGTACGACCTCCCATCGTGGGCTGGCGAGGAGGTGGCGGTTGAGGTCGAGGCGGCTCCGCGCCGCGGCGGCCAGATCCGGAACCACCTCGACACCGACGACTCGCCCGAAGCGGTAGAGGTGGGCAGCCTCCAGCAGCACCCGCCCGTCCCCGCAACCAAAGTCAACGAAGACGTCGTCGCCGCTCACCTCACTCGGCCGGAGCAGATGGGGGAGCAGCCGCCACGGGGTGGCGGCGAATGCTTTCTCGTGCGGCTTCCAGTTCCAGACCGGGGGCCCGGCCGGCGGCTGTGCTTGCGCATAACGACGCTCCACCAGAACCACCTCGAGGGCGCGCCGCAGCGCGCGCAAGACCCTCATGTGCCGCGAACGAGACTGGCGTAATGCGACAGCCGCAGCAACGACACGGGGTCGGCGTTCACGACTTGGGGTTCGCGCTCGAGGCGGTCGCGCGAGAGGTGCGACCAGTCGTCCAGTGTCACCATCGGGAGACCCCGGCGCTCCCAGATCTCGGTGTGCGCCGACCGTTCGACCACCGGGGTCACGCCCAGGTACTGACATTCCCAGAACCGGTGCGTGTCGACCCCGTTGCCCCTGGGGCATGCGCAGAAGCGGTGCCGGGCGATCTCCCGGAGGTAGTCGGGGAAGGGCCGGCGGTCGCTGGCCTGCGACGCTACCTCCGGAAACGCGCGGCTGACGGCGTGCCACGCCCGGCGGCGATCTGGGTGGGTGTCGAGGTCGAAGCGGGCGTGCAGGAGCTCCTCGCGCGGGGCGGGAGCCGCCATCGCCGCGCAGAGGGCGTCCACGTCACCGTGCGGCCACATCGCGTTCGCCAAGCCGATCGGCAGCGGGCTGAGCTTGGGGTGCTCGACCATCAGGTTCTGGGCGAACCAGTGGTCCACCTTGTCGCCGGCTTCGTCGACCCACGGGATCTGGTCCGGGCCGACCGGGTCGTCGGCGTTA
>VAWV01000161.1 GCA_005883295.1 Actinomycetota bacterium | reverse complement strand
CTCGGGCGAGAGCTCGATCACCTCGAAGTCGCGGTCGGGCTGGGCGTAGCCGAAGGAGCTGGTGCGCTCCTCGAAGACGACCTCGAGCTCGCCCTCCTTCACGCGCTGGTCGAGCCACGCTCCACGGAACACCAGCCGCCGCAGCCAGTGGACGAGCGAGCGCTCGGTGTTGCCCGCGAGGTCCTGCCAGCAGGCGACGATGTGCTCACCCAGCGCCGACGCGGGCTCGGTCACCTCGCCGTTCACGGCGAGGTTCACCAGGTCCTCGCGCTCGGCCCCCTCGAGCGGGCCCGGCACGAACCCGAGCTTGACAGCCGCCTGCTCCACTCGCTCGGTGAAGTCACGTTCGTTGAACGTGAAGCGCAGCTCGCCGTACTCGAGCACGTAGTCGGACCCGGACTCATAGTTTCCGCGTCGTGTCGCATCCATGACGAGACCGCCGCGCCGTCCCCTCGGGACGCGGCGTCGGCATCCTAACCCCGATTCCTCCCCGCGCGAAGCGGGTGCAACGGAGTTTGCACCCCGGGCGGGACCGGACCCCCGCGCGACGCGTGTCTACGCCGTCGTCTTGGCCCGGCGCCGGCGGTGGCGGCGGATGCCGGCGTCCTCGGGCAACCCCGCCGACGACGAGGGTCCCTCGAAGTGCATGATCACCGATGTCGCGCGGAACCCGCTGTCGGGCTTCTTCTTCACCCGCGCGCTGGCCTCCGCACCGAGCTTCTCGATCCGCTCCAGCGTTCGGCCGAGCTCGCGTGAGATCGCCTTCCAGCCCTTCTCGTCGAGCATCATCGCGCTGCGCGTCATGTGCGCTTCCTCCCGGTCGAAACCGCCCTCGGCGGCGCCGGCCGCGACGTGCGCCCCGACCTGCTCCACCCAGCCGGTGACCAGGTTCTTCTTGACGATCTCGGGCGTGCGGCCCCACGCGTCGTCCGTGATCTTCGGACGGATCTGCGCGGTGTAGTGGTGCTCGACCGCCCCACGGCGCGGGGTGGTGCGAACCAGCTTGATGAGACCGAGCGACGCGAGCTGCCGGACGTGGTAGCTCACGTGCGTCAGCGGTGCGCTCAGCTCGGTTGCGATCTCACTCGGGCTCGCGACGCGGTCGTCGAGCATCCCGAGGATGTGGATGCGCAGCGGGTGGGCATACGCCTTTGCGATGCGCGGGTCAGTTATGTCCACTGGAACAGTCAATTGCTCTCCTCCATTGCGCAAACTCTAACGTGAATCGCGAGCGCACGCGCATCCGGCCAATCGCGCGGTTCGGTCTGGACCGGCGCGATCGGCGATGTCAACAGGCGGCGATTATCACTATGCACATTAAGCGCTCAGGCCGCCAGGTCGGACGCCGATGAGCGCAGCCTGGCGCGAACGCGATGGAGTCGAACCTTCACGGTTCCCTCGGGTACCCCGAGCGCGGCGGCGACCTGCCCCTGGGTGAGATCCTCCTCGTAACGGAGTCGCAACAGGCGCCGCTCGTCCTCCGCGAGCATGCTCAGCGCCTGCTCGGTGGCGACCCCCATGAGGGTGCGGTCGAGCGGCGTCTCGATGGCCGCGCCGCGAACCGCCTCGGGCTCGGCCTCGGGGATCTCGCTCGCCTGCCGGCGGCTGCGGCGAGCGGCCAGGCGCATCGACTCGTTACGGGTGATCTGGAGTAGCCACGGCAGCGGCGTGGCCGGAGTCCGGCAGGCGGAGCGCTTCCGCCAGGCGCGGATGAAGGCCTCCTGCACCGCCTCCTCGGCGTCGTCGCGGTTGCCGAGGATCCGGCGCGCCTCCCGCAGGCAGCGCTGCCGCGCCAGGTCCCACCGCCATAGCGCCGGGTCCGTGCTCATGGCTGCGGATGAAGACAAATTCCCAAGCACTAAGGGAACATAACCCGCTGAAACGCTCCTGACTTATAAAAGGGTCTGTCCAATCGTGAGCCAGGGCACGCATGCCCTCGAGGGGAGCGCTCTCGCCGCATACGAGGCCTTCGCCCCGTTCTACGACCGCTACACGGCGGAGCACGGTCACGACGAGTGGATGGCCGACGTCGACGCGATCCTGCGCGGCTACGGCGCACCGGGTGATCGCCTCCTGGACGTGGCCTGCGGCACCGGGAAGAGCTTCGTGCCGATGCTCGCCCGCGGTTGGACGGTCACCGCGTGCGACATCTCGCCGGCGATGGTCGAGCGCGCCCGCGCGAAGCTCGGCTCCGGGGGAGAGGTCCGCGTCGCCGACATGCGCGACCTTCCCTGGAGGGGCTCCTTCGACGCCGCGACCTGCGTCGACGATTCCATCAACTACCTCCTGTCCCTCGGCGAGGTCGTCGCCGCGATGCGGAGCATCCGCGAGACTCTCGTTCCGGGAGGCCTGGTCGCCTTCGACGTCAACTCGCTCGGCACGTACCGTGGTCCGTTCGCGGACGAGCTCAGCTTCGACGGCGAGGGAACGACCTTTCGGTGGCGCGGCGAAGGTAGCCGATTCATGCCTCCCGGTGAGCTGGTTACGGCCTACACCGAGGTGCTCGGTGAGGACGGATCGCCGGTGGCGTCGGTCCGCCACGTGCAGCGCCACTACTCCATCGACCAGCTCCGCCTGGCCGGCGCCGAGGCCGGCCTCAGCTGCCTGGAGTTCTGGGGTCAGGTGCCGGACGGTGGGCTGGTGCGGGAGCCCGACGAGGAGCTGAGCACCAAGATCCTGTGCCTGGCAGGCCGGCCGCCGCGCGCGAGATAGGCGCCCGCCGCGGCGAGCACCAGCATCCCTGCGGTGAGCATCACCCGGTAGTCGACCAGGCCGATCACCAGCACCGCGAGCCCGAGCATCGCCGTGTACGGGACGCCCGCCGTCGCTTCGGCTGCCGTGAAGACTCGTCCCTGGAGCTCGGTGGCGGTCGACCGCTGGAGGAGCGTGGTGTAGCCGATGAGGAACGCCGAGAAGCCGGCGCCGCCGGTGCACGCGCCCAGGAGCACCGGCGCGAGCGAGGGCTCCGTCATCACGCCCAGGCTCAGTCCGCTGACCACGAGCCCGGCGCCCGCCAGCCTGGCCTCCCCGGCGCGGCGCAGGAGCGCGGGCGCCGCGAGCCCGCCGGCGATCGCCCCGGCGCCCTCAACGGCGAAGATCACGCCCAGGAAGGTGGCCGGCCGGTGAAGCCCGTGGTCAACGAGCGCGAGCCCGACCACCTGAAGCAGCCCCAGCACCGCCACCGCAGCGCACAGCGCCAGCAGCAGCCGTCGCAGTATCGGGGTGCGGAGGATGTGGCGGATGCCGCCGCCGAGCTCGTCGACCACGGAGGTCTGGCGACGGCGCGCGATGTCGGGCACGTGGATCGACGAGAGGAGCGCCGCGGAGGCCAGGAAGGTGGCAGCGTCGAGGAGCGCCACGGCGCCGCCGCCGAGCTTGGCGAACAGGACGGTGCCGAGCACCGGGCCGGCGGTCCGGAGCCCCATGCGCAGCGACTCGAGCACCGCGTTCGCCGGCCCCAGGTCGCCGTCGCGGAGCATCGTCTGCAGCAGCGCCGACCGCGCCGCGAAGAAGATCTGCTGGGACACCCCGTACATCGAGGCGACCACGTAGATGACCCAGACGGTCCCCCGGCCATCGACCGCGAGCAGGGGCAGGAGCCCGGCGGCGGTGACCAGGTCGTTGACGATCAGCACGCGCTTGCGCGGGAAGCGGTCGACGATGCAGCCCAGCAGTGGCGCGAGGAGGGTGGGGGCGATCATCGCGAAGAAGACGGCGCCGCCGGCGCTCACGGAGCCGGTGAGCTGCCGCGCCCAGATCCCGAGCACGAGGATCAGCGCGAGGTCGCCGAGCAGCGTGAGGGTCTGGCCCGCGACGAGCACGCGGAAGGGGCGGTAGCGAAGCAGCGACCGCGTCGAGCCTTCAGTCAGCTCCCCGAGGGCCATTAACTTAGGATCTTTTTAGCATTGCTCGCGTAATCGGGCAAGCGGCCGCGCGCGGTCGGGCGGGGGCGAACTCGGCGCGCGCGTGGCTTATGGGGGCATGGAGTCCGCGCACACGTCGCTGCTGCTGGTGGAGGACGACGAGGCCACGCGGACCTTCCTGGTCGACAACCTCGCCGCGGACGGATTCCAGGTCGCCACCGCGTCGGCGCCCGGCGAGGCTGTGCGCGCCGTCGAGCTGCGGCGGCCCGATCTCGTCCTTCTCGACCTCCTCCTCGAAGGCGGCAACGGCCTGACCGTGCTCGACCGCGTGCGGTCCGCCGACGGGCTCGGCTCGCGGATCGACCCCGACGTGCCGGTGATCGTCCTGAGTGCGCGAGCCGCGGAG
>VAWV01000056.1 GCA_005883295.1 Actinomycetota bacterium | reverse complement strand
CAAGGGCAGCGGGCAGACCCGCCAGGTCAAGCGCTACCGGGTGAACATCCCGGCCGGCGTCCGCGACGGCAGCCGCGTGCGGCTGGCAGGGAAGGGCGAACCCGGGCGGCGCGGCGGTCCGCCCGGCGACCTGTACGCGATCACCCGCGTGAGCGACTCGCCGGTCTTCCGCCGCCGCGGCGACAACCTGGAGGTGGACGTCCCGATAACGATCGTCGAGGCCATCCGGGGCGCGACGGTCGACGTCCCAACGCTCAGCGGCACCAAGCGGATCCGCGTCCCCGCCGGCACCCAGCACGGCACGGTCCAGCGCCTGCGTGGCGAGGGCCCGCCGAAGCTGGGCGGAAAGGGCCGCGGCGACATCCACTACCGGCTGTCCATCGACGTTCCCCGCTCGCTCAGCCGCGAGCAGAAGCGCGCCGTGGACGACCTCGCCCAGGTGATGGACGGCAACCCGCGTGAGCGGCTGTTCGCCGGGAAGAGCCGATGATGGCGGCGCGTGGCGAAGGTCACGCAGGGGGACGGCGCCGGCCAAGTGACGACGACGGCGCGCCCGGCCCCACCCGCGGCGTGTACATGATCTCGGTCGCGGCCGAGCTCGCCGGCATGCATCCGCAGACCCTGCGCATCTATGAGGCCCGCGGCCTGATCGAGCCCAAGCGCTCCGCGGGCAACACCCGCCTCTACTCGCAGGAGGACGTGGACCGGCTGCGCCGGATCCAGGAGCTCACCAGCGAGATGGGGATGAACCTGGCGGGCGTCGAGCGGGTCTTCGAGCTCGAGCTGGAGCTCGAGAAGATGCGGAGCCGGATGGCCGCCGTGAGGCGCGAGGCCGAGCGCGCCGAGCGCGAGCTGCGCGAGGAGATCGAGCGCGTGCGCCGTTCGTTCAAGGCCGAGCTCGTGCCGTACGAGCCGCCCGGCAGCGCGCTGATCCCGGCCAGCACGGCCGGCTCCGGACGCGTGCGGATCCCGATCAGCCGGCCGGCGCGCGGCGACGGCGGCTCCGGTAAGAGCTGAACCGACTCCCTGCAATCGCCGCGTGCGCCCTGGCCGCGTGCGCGGTCGTGAATGCCGCTGACGCCGCCGCTCGGCGGCACAAGCACGGGTCGACCCGGCTCGAGGTGAAGGCGAGGCCCGCGCTGTACCCGAGCTACAGGTCCTCGATCCCGGACTACGTGGTCCGCTGCCGTTCGGGGAGGCCCGTCCGGTTCACCTTCGCGATGCCCGCGGGCCGGGAGGTCTCGTTCGACGGGGCACCGGCGCGCGGCGGGCGGTTCGGGCGGACGGTCGACCTCGACCCCGGCCACGCGGTCCGGTTCACCGTCTCCCGCGGCCGCACCTACCACGTGCGCTGCCTTCCGCACGACTTCCCGGGCTGGAAGGCGCACCGCAATGGAATCCCCGAGGCGCGCTGGTACATCCTCACCCCGAACGACAACCGCAGGGTGCCGCGCTACGTGGCGCTGTTCGACTCGTACGGGGTGCCGGTCTGGTGGATGCGGAGCAACCGGACGCCGTTCAACGCCAGCCTCCTTCCCGACGGCAACCTCGTGTGGACTGAGCTGGCGATCCACAACCCGTCGACCAACTACTTCGAGGAGCGCGGGTTCGACGGGCGGCTGGTCCGCACCTACCGGACGGTCGGGGCCGACACGAACGAGCACGAGCTCCAGATGCTCCCTGACGGCAACGTGCTGCTGGCGCGCTATCCCGCTCGCGACGGCGTCGACCTGAGTCGGTGGGGCGGTCCGAAGCGGGCGACCGTGCTCGACGGCGAGGTGCAGGAGATCGATCCGCTGGGGCGCCTGGTCTGGAGCTGGCGCACGACCGGCCACATCAAGGCCGCCGAGACCGGGCGGCGCTGGTTCCGGGAGATCATCGGGAACGGGAATCCCATCCGGGTCCACCACCACCGCCGCGCCTACGACATCGTCCACCTGAACTCGATCGCGCAGGTCGGCAACAGGATCGTGATCTCGGCGCGCCATCTCGACGCCGTGTACGAGATCGACAAGACCACGGGCCAGATCGTGTGGAAGCTCGGCGGCACGCATACGTCGAAGAGCCTGCGGATCGTCGGCGACCATCGCGGCTGGAAGGAGTTCGGGGGCCAGCACGACGCGCGCGTGTTCGATGGAGGGCGGTACCTGACGATCTATGAGAATGGCGCCCACCGCAACCGGCCGCCGCGCGCGCTCGAGTTCCGGATCCACGCGGGGGCCCGCACCGCGCGGCTCGTTAGGGAGATCAGCTGGAGGCCGGCTCAGGACTCCATCTGCTGTGGCAGCGCGCGGGTCATGCCGGGCGGGGACTGGGTGATGGCTTGGGGCCACACCCCGTGGATCACGGAGCAGACCGCGAGCGGGCGCCCCGTGTTCACGCTCCAGTTCACCAACTCGCTGTTCATGTCCTATCGGGCGGTGCCGGTCCTCCCCGGCCGCCTCTCGCGGTCGAAGCTCCGCCGCGGTATGGACGCCATGCTTACGCCATGACTCCGGCTCCCACGTAACCTGCGCTCGCACCGTGCCTCGGCTCCGCCTCTGCTCTTCAGCAGCCTCCACCTGCGCCGCATTGCTCGCGGCCGCGGCGCCCCTGCCGTTCATCGCCGCCGCCGCGAAGCAGCTGCCGGTCGTCGATCCCGGTCCGGTGAAGGTGAGCTCGGACCCGAAGCTGGTTCCGGGCTTCGACCGCACGGCGCCCGACTACGCGATCCACTGCAACAAGTCCAGGCCGGTCGCGCTCACGTTCGACGCGAGCGGCACGACCAAGGTGTCGGTCAACCGGGGTCCGGCCAGGGGGGGTCACTTCACCTCACGGGTCAAGCTTGTCCCCGGGCGCGCCCTGCAGTTCTCCATCGACTCCGGGCCGGACGCCGGCGTCTTCCACGTCCGCTGCCTGCCGACCAACTTCCCCGGTTACCTCGCAACCCGCTACGGCAAGCCGCAGGCGCGCTGGTACGTGATGAGCGTCGGCTACATCGGGATCCCGAGGCCGGACTACACGGTGGTCTTCGACAACCACGGCGTGCCGGTCTGGTGGATGCGGGAGCCGCATGGCCTGCCGTTCAACGGGAGCTACCTGCCGGATGGGGACATCGCCTGGTACAGGTACACCGAGGGGGTGTTCGGGATCAATCCGAAGGTCGGGTTCTCGGAGCACACGCTCACCGGCAAGCACGTGCGGACGTACAAGGCGCGCGGTGGTCCCACCGACCTGCACGAGCTGCAGATCCTGCCCAACCACCACGTGATGCTGATCCAGTACAAGCCACGCGCGCACGTGGACCTAAGCCGGTTCGGGAAGTCGAAGGACTCGACCGTGGTGGACGGCCAGATCCAGGAGCAGACGCGCTACGGCAAGGTCGTGTGGACCTGGAGCACGAAGGACCACATCCCGATCGCAGACTCCGCCCGATGGCTGTCCTTCATGGATCAAGCCGGCCTGGACGACGGCACCAAGGTCTGGGATCTCGTGCACCTGAACACGATCGACCCGCACGGCAGCCGCATCGTCATATCGCTGCGGCACGCGGATGCGGTCTACGAGATCGACAAGCAGTCCGGCCACGTGCTCTGGAAGCTCGGCGGCAGGCACACGTCGAACAGCCTCCGGGTGGTGGGGGATCCGCTCGCATCCGAATCGTTCGGCGGCCAGCACGACGCACGCCTGTCGAGCGACGGCCGCTTCCTCACGGTGTTCGACAACCGCAGCCATCGTGACCACCGCCCGCGCGCGGTGCTCTACGAGATCGACGCCGCGCACAGGACGGCCACGCTGCTCGAGTCGATCACCGATCCGATGGCTGCCTCATCGACCTGTTGCGGCAGCGCTCGGAAGCTCCCCGCGGGCGACTGGGTCATCTCCTGGGGCGCAACGCGTTGGGTGACCGAGACCGATTCGACCGGCAAGGTCCTGCTCCGGTTCGATTTCCACGGGCGGAGCGCCTACCGCGCGTATCCCGTGCTGCCGGGCGTGCTCGATCCCGCGCGGCTGCGCGCGGGTATGGATGCCATGGCGCACTGAACGCCGTACCCTGACTGCCGCCATGAGCGGGCGTGGCAGGGGGGTGGTGCGACGGGTTGGTCGTCTGACCGGGTCGCTCGTCGCATGCGCCGCCGCAGCCGGGTCGATCGCGGCGGGGGCGCACGCCGCCCCGCTCCTGCCGACCGGGCGCCCGGTGGACCCCGCGGGCAGGGTCACGGCGCTGCAGTCCTTCCCCACGGGCGCGGCCGTCGCGCCGAACGGAAAGACCGTCCTTGCGGTGGCGGGACCGCTCATCCAGGGGGGAGCGCCGGCGGGTCCGAGCGGCGGAGTCGCCCTGATGGTCGTGGACACGGCGACGGGGGAGGTGCGGCAGACCGTGAACGTCGACGACGCCTTCCAGGGCGTGGCGTACGACCGCACCGGCACGCACGCGTACGTGGCCGGCGGGGCGGGGGACACCGTGCACGTCTTCTCGGTCGCCTCCGACGGGACCCTGACTCAGGAGGACGACCTTCCGGCCGCGGGCTTCGTGTCCGACCTGGCGCTCTCGCGCGACGGGCGCACGCTGTGGGCTGCGGAGCCCGACGTGGACGCCGTGCAGCGGATGGACCTGACCCACGGCGGGCGTGCGACCAAGGTCGCCGCGAGCTCACCGGACCAGCTCGCGCTGAGCGGGGACGGCAAGACGCTGTACGCGAGCGACTGGCGGGGGACCTGCGTGACCGCCATCCCGACCAGGGGCGGCGCCGCACGCTGCATCAAGGTCGGCGCGCACCCGACGGGAGTCGCCGCGGCCGGGGGCAGCGTGCTGGCCGCCGACTCGAACGATGCGACGCTCGCGGTGGTCGATCCGAGCCGGACGCGGAGCCGCCTGCTGTCGCTTGCGCAGGTCGGCCGCCGGACCGACGCGCCAAACGACGTGGTGCTCGCCGCGGACGGGCGGACCGCGTACGTGAGCCTGGGCGGCGACGACGCGGTCGCGGTCATGAAGCTCCGCTCAGCGCGGGCGGCGGCTCGGCGGCTGAGGGCCGCGGCCCGGCGCCGGTGCTGCACGCTGCGGGACGAGCGCCACCGCCGCCCGCGCCACGACGAGACCGTGCGCGTCCCGGCTTCGCCGCGCTGGCAGCTCGCAGGCCTGATCCCGACCGGCTGGTACCCCACGGCGCTGGCTCTGAGTCCTGACGGCAGCAACCTCCACGTGATCACCGCCCGCGGGCTCGGCCATAGCACGGCGGCAACCCAGCCCTACACCGAGCCGGACCCGGCGGCGCTCGTCCCGGACGGCGCCTACGGCACGGTGGGCACGCTCGAGACCATCCGCATCCCGACCGGGGCGGCGCTCGCCCGCGACACGGCGGCCGTGAGGCGTTACCTGCGCACGCGGGGACCGGCGGGCGGCCTCGGCAACCCTCTGGTGGCGGGCCGCGCCGGTCCCATCAAGCACGTCATCTACGTCACGCGTGAGAACAAGACCTACGACGCGGACCTGGGCGACCTGCACCCCGGCCCGGGCAGCTCGCTGGCGGTGTTCGGCCAACCCGTCACGCCAAACCTCCACGCGCTCGAGCGCACCTTCGTGGAGGCCCAGGGCCTCTACTACCAGGGCTTCGCGAGCACGGTTGGGCACATGTGGGAGGACGCCGGAGCGGTGAGCGACCTCTATGAGCACACCCAGGCCGCGGACACCGGTGCGCACACGACGCACATCAGCGACTCGTGGAGCGACCCGCAGAACTACCCGATCACGGGGACGCTCACGGAGCAGGCCTGGCACGCGGGCATGACCGTCAGGACCTACAACCAGGAGACGATCGAGCGGGCCAAGCTCCTGCCCCAGGAGCTCCAGGCCGACCAGTCGGTCTTCCCCGACTACGACCTGCACACGCCGGACGCCCAGCGCGAGGCCGGCTGGGAGAGCGAGTTCCGCCAGTTCGAGTCGCACCACTGCACGGGCGAGCTCGCCACGGCCTACGGCGTGAGCTGCTCGCTGCCGGACTTCGAGTACGTGTACTTCGGCGAGGACCACACGACCGTGGTGGACGAGCCCGGGTACCCCACCATCGAGGCGCAGGTGGCCGACAACGACTACGCCACGGGCAAGCTCATCGACGCGGTCTCGCACAGCCCCGACTGGGGGTCCACGCTGGTGATCGTGATCGAGGACGATCCCCAGGGGACGGGCGACCATCTGAGCCAGTACCGCGGGTTCGTGGCGGTCGCGAGCCCGTGGGTCCGGCGCGGCCTGATCACCGCCACTCACTACGACCTGACCTCCGCGGTGGGCGCGATCGACCGGATCCTGGGCCTCCCGCCGCTCACCGACTACGCCGCCACCAGCCGGCCGCTCGACGAGTTCTTCACGGACCATCCGAACATGACCCCGTTCAACGTCGACGGCTCCGGCGTGGCCGCGAACCCGTTCGTCCCGTTGCCCGGCCGGCGGCCGGCGGCGGACCCGCGCCACGGGATCTACTCGTTCACGGAGCCGGACGCCACCGACCCGCGCATCGCGGGCGCGGCGACCTGGCGGCAGGTGAAGGGGACCGCGCCACCCGCGTTGAGCGTGCCCTAGCTCCGCTCACATGTGGATCCGGGCTCGGGCGGGCCGAACGGAATCGGTAAAGGGGGTGGTCCGGGCAGTTCTCGCAAATTGCGGCCTTCCGCCGGACGTGGTCCACCTAATACATGGAATAGATGCACAAGGTGGACCAGGTCATTAACCGCTGCGCACGTCCCCAGCCCAGAACTCACGTGGACGCCCCACGCCTAATCTGCCATACTCACGCTTAGATTTTATGCATCCTGATCGCTTGACAATCAAGGCCCAGGAGGCCGGGGCGGCCGCTCAGCGGCTCGCTGGCGCGCGGCGCAACCCGCAGGTGGCGCCGCAGCACGTGCTCGTCTCCCTCCTCGAGCAGGAGGGCGGCATCGTCGTGCCCGTGCTTCAGGCCGCGGGCGCCGATCCCGAGGGCGTGCGCAGGCATGCGAACGAGGCACTCGACCGCCTCCCGACGGTCACTGGCGACGCAACGTCGGCCCCCGCGATCGACGATGCCACCGGGAAGCTGCTCCAGCACGCCGACGAGGAGGCGCGCGGCTTCGGCGACGAGTACGTCTCCACCGAGCACCTGCTCCTCGCGCTCGCGGCCGACCCCCAGGTCGACACGGGCGCGTCACGCGACCAGCTCGCGGACGCGGTCAAGTCCGTCCGCGGGCCGCACCGCGTGACCGACCAGAACCCCGAGGACAAGTACCAGGCGCTCGAGAAGTTCGGCCGCGACCTCACGAAGGCCGCGGAGGAGGGCAAGCTCGACCCGGTCATCGGGCGCGACGACGAGATCCGCCGCGTGATCCAGGTGCTCTCGCGCCGGACCAAGAACAACCCGGTGCTGATCGGCGAGCCCGGCGTGGGCAAGACCGCCATCGTCGAGGGCCTCGCCCAGCGGATCGTGTCCGGCGACATCCCCGATTCGCTTCGCGACCGGCGCGTGATCGCGCTCGACATCGGAGCGCTGATCGCGGGCGCCAAGTACCGCGGCGAGTTCGAGGACCGGCTCAAGGCCGTCCTCAAGGAGATCGCAGAGGCCGAGGGCCAGATCATCCTCTTCATGGACGAGCTCCACACGATCGTGGGCGCGGGCGCGGCCGAGGGCGCGGTCGACGCCGCCAACCTGCTCAAGCCGATGCTCGCGCGCGGCGAGCTGCGCGCGGTGGGCGCCACCACGCTCGACGAGTACCGCAAGCACATCGAGAAGGACGCCGCGCTCGAGCGCCGCTTCCAGCCGGTGTACGTGGACGAGCCGTCGGTCGAGGACGCCATCGCGATCCTCCGGGGGCTCAAGGAGCGCTACGAGGTTCACCACGGCGTGCGCATCCAGGACTCGGGGATCGTCGCGGCCGCGATGCTGTCGCAGCGCTACATCGCCGACCGCTTCCTGCCCGACAAGGCGATTGACCTGATCGACGAGGCGGCCTCCCGGCTGCGCATCGAGATCGACTCGATGCCCACCGAGATCGACGAGGTGGAGCGCCGCATCCAGCAGCTCGAGATCGAGCTCCAGGCCCTCAAGAAGGAGAAGGACGAGGCCTCGAAGGCCCGCCGGGACGCGATCGACCGCGAGCTCGCCGAGCTCCGCGAGCGCTCGTCCGGGATGAAGGCCAAGTGGCAGGCCGAGAAGGAGGCCATCGAGTCGATCCGTGCGGTGAAGGAGCGCCTCGAGCAGGCCCACCGCGAGGCCGAGCGCGCGGAGCGCGCGGCGGACCTGCAGCGGGCGGCCGAGCTGCGCTACGGCGAGATCCCCGAGCTCGAGCGCACCGTGCGCGAGCACGAGGCCCGGCTGCAGGAGCTGCAGTCCGACTCGACCATGCTCAAGGAGGAGGTCGACGACGAGGACGTGGCCGAGGTCGTGGCCAAGTGGACGGGGATCCCGGTCTCCAGGCTGATGGAGGGCGAGGTGGAGAAGCTCGTCCACATGGAGGAGCGGCTGCACGAGCGCGTGGTTGGCCAGGACGAGGCGGTCGACGCCGTGTCCAACGCGCTGCGCCGCTCGCGCGCCGGCCTCCAGGACCCGAACCGGCCGATTGGCAGCTTCCTGTTCATCGGGCCCACCGGGGTGGGCAAGACCGAGCTGGCCCGTGCGCTCGCCGAGTTCATGTTCGACTCGGAGCAGGCGATGGTCCGCATCGACATGTCCGAGTACATGGAGAAGCACTCGGTGTCGCGCCTCGTGGGCGCGCCGCCCGGGTACGTGGGCTACGACGAGGGCGGCCAGCTCACCGAGGCCGTCCGCCGCCGCCCGTACTCGGTGGTCCTCCTCGACGAGATCGAGAAGGCGCACCCGGACGTCTTCAACGTGCTGCTCCAGGTGATGGATGACGGCCGGCTGACCGACGGCCAGGGCCGCACGGTCGACTTCAAGAACACCGTGCTGATCATGACCTCGAACGTCCCCGGCGGCCGGGCCGGCGTAGACGCCACGTTCAAGCCCGAGTTCATCAACCGCCTCGACGACATCGTCGAGTTCCACCAGCTCTCGCGCGACGAGATCGGGCGGATCGTGGAGCTGCAGGCGGCCAAGCTGATCGAGCGGGTCCGCGAGCGTGGGGTCGAGGTCGAGCTCACCGACGACGCCCGCACCCTGATCGGCAACCTCGGCTACGACCCCACTTACGGCGCCCGACCGCTGAAGCGCGTGATCCAGAAGCAGCTGGTGGACAAGCTGGCGCTGGCACTGCTCGAGGGCCGCTTCGCACCGGGCGACACGGTCGTGGTCGACGCGCGGGACGGCGAGCTCGTCTTCGACAAGGCGCCGGCCGCGGAGCCCGCCGCGGCCTGACGCCACCTTCGGGGCGCGTAGTACGTTCCAGGAGTGGACCCCAAGCAGATGGCGGGCGGCGTGGCGGCGGCCAGGATCGTGTTCGGGCTCGGCTTCATCACAATGCCCGGCTGGACGGGCCGGATCTGGATCGGGCGCGATGCCGACCGGCCGGCGGTGAAGGTCTTCACCCAGGCCATCGGCGCACGCGATCTGCTGATGGGGGTCGGGGCGCTGGTCGCCATGCGCCGGGGCAAGGGAGCCCGCGGATGGATGCAGGCGATCGCCATCACCGACCTGATCGACTTCGCCTGCGGCGCCGCGGCGAACGACCGCATCCCGCCGTCGTCCCGCGCGGCGGTGCTGGTGCTCGCGGGTGGGTCCGCGGCGCAGGCCGCGTACGCCGCGACGGGCGTCCCCGACTGAGGTCCGGCCGGGTCTGTGCTTGCCTTGCCCGCCCAAGTGTGCGAGAAGTCGTCCTGCAGTCCATCGATCCGGAGGTAGCGACTTGCCGACCTACGTCATGCTCACGACGCTCACGCCCGAGGGCGTCCAGACGCTGAAGAACAATCCGGCGCGGATCAACGAGGTCAACCGCGAGGTGGAGCAGCTGGGGGCCAGCGTGAAGGCCCAGTGGGCGGTGCTCGGGCAATACGACTTCGTCAACGTCGTCGAGGCGCCCGACGAGAAGACCATGGCTCGCGTCTCGCTCGAGCTGGGGTCGCGGGGGACGGCCCGCTACGAGTCGCTGGCCGCGATCCCGATCGACGAGTTCATCGCGGCGCTCTGACGGGAGGCCGGTGAAGCGAGTCCTCGTTGTCGGCGGCGGCGGTCGCGAGCACGCGATCATCCGCGCGCTCCTGCGCAGCCCGCAGCGGCCCGAGCTGCTCGCGGCGCCGGGGAACGCGGGGATTGCGCGTGACCGGATCCCCTGCCTCGACGTGGGCCCGGAGGACGTGGACGGCATCGTCCGAGCGGCGGCCGACGAGCAGGTGGACCTCGTGGTGGTCGGGCCGGAGGCGCCGCTCGTGGGCGGCGTGGCCGACGCGCTCTCCGACGCCGGCATCGCGGCGTTCGGGCCGACCGCGGCGGCTGCGCGCATCGAGGGCTCGAAGACCTACGCCAAGGAGCTGATGCGCGAAGTCGGGGTGCCCACCGCGTCCTACATGGTCCTGCGCAGCGGCAAGGAGGCCGAGGCACAGCTGCCCTGCGCGTCCTATCCGGCGGTCCTGAAGGCCGACGTCCTGGCCGCGGGGAAAGGCGTGATCATCTGCGAGAACGAGGCGGCGGCGCGGGCAGCCGTCGAGACCTTCTTCGGCGAGCGCCGGTTCGGCGAGACCGAGGTGGTCCTCGAGGAGTTCCTCGAGGGCGAGGAGCTCTCGCTGCTCGCGCTCTGCGACGGCGAGCGCGCCGTGCCGATGGCCCCGGCCCAGGACTACAAGCGGATCTTCGACGGCGACGAGGGGCCGAACACCGGGGGGATGGGCTCATACTCGCCGGTGCCGGGGATCGATCGAGAGCACGCCCGCGCGCTCGCGCTCGTGGCGCACCAACCGGTGATCGACGAGCTCCGCCGGCGCGGCACGCCCTACCACGGCGTCCTGTACGCCGGGCTGATGATGACCGCGAACGGGCCCAGGGTGCTCGAGTACAACTGTCGCTTCGGCGACCCCGAGACCCAGGCGATCCTGCCGCGGCTCAGGTCCGACCTGCTCGACCTGCTCGAGCGAAGCACCCGGCCCGGGGGGCTCGAGGGCGTGACGATCGAGTGGTCCCCAGAGTGGGCGGTCACGATCGTCCTCGCCTCGCGTGGATACCCCGAGTCGTCATCGAGGGGCGACCTGATCAGGGGGCTGCGCTCGATCGACTCGATCCACACCGAGCTGCTGCACGCGGGAACCGCTGAGCGCGACGGCGAGCTGGTGACGGCCGGCGGACGTGTGCTCAACGTGACGGGGATCGGGGCGACCCCCGGCGCGGCCCGGGAGAGCGCCTACGCGGCCGCCGACCAGATCGCGTTCGAGGGCAAGCAGCTCCGGCGCGACATCGCCGCGCGCGCGGTGGAGCGGACGTGACCGAGGGCGGACGAGCGCAGGGCGCGATCGCCGAGACCCAGACCGAGGTCGAGGACCAGTTCGCGGAGCTCGACGTCGACTCCCCGCTCGTGGGGATCGTCATGGGGTCGAAGAGCGACATGCCCACGATGGAGAAGGCCGCCCAGGAGCTCGAGGAGCGCGGAATCAGGAACGAGATCCGGGTGATGAGCGCCCACCGCGACCCGGACACCGTCGTCGAGTACGCGAAGAACGCGCGCATGCGCGGACTGCGGGTGATCATCGCCGGTGCCGGGCTCGCCGCAGCGCTCCCCGGCGTGGTGGCGGCGCACACCGAGCTGCCCGTAATCGGCGTGCCCCTGACCAGCTCGTCGTCGGTGGCGGGCGGTCTCGACGCGCTCCTGGCGATCGCGCAGATGCCGCCGGGCGTGCCGGTCGCGTGCGTCGGCGTGAACAACGCGCGCAACGCCGCCGTGCTGGCGGCGCGCATCATCCAGGCGTAGCCCGCCTCGGCGCGCAGGCTTCGTTCAAGGCAATCCTGCCCTCCGGGCCGCATAGCGGCCCCTATCCAGGACGGCTCCCCGAAAGTGCTGGCCGCGCGCGCCTCGGCGCCCGCCCGCGGCGCTATCTTCGATTCGTGATCGCGCGCTACACGCGCCCCGAGATGGGGGCGGTCTGGACCGACCAGGCGCGCATGGAGGCATGGCGCCGGGTCGAGGTCGCGGCCTGCGAGGAGATGGCGGGCCCGACCGAGGCCGACCTCGAGGCCATCCGCTCCGCGACGTTCAGCGTCGAGGCGGTCAACGAGCGCGAGCGCGTGACCGACCACGACATGGCCGCGTTCGTGGACGTGCTCGCCGAGTCGGCGGGGCCGCCAGGGCGGTGGATCCACTTCGGGCTCACCAGCTCGGACGTCCTCGACACGGCGCTGGCACTCCAGCTGCGCTCTGCCGGCGAGATCGTGCTCGCAGGCGCGCGCGAGCTGCTGACGGCGCTGGTGGAGCGGGCCCGCGAGCACCGGGGCACGCTCTGCGTGGGGCGCACTCACGGGGTGCACGCCGAGCCGACCACCTTCGGGGTGAAGCTGGCCGGATTCGCCTTCGAGGCGCACCGCAACGCCGAGCGGCTCGAGCGCGCCTTTGACCAGGCCGGCGTGGGGGCGATCTCTGGCGCGGTGGGCACGTACGCCGCCACCTCGCCCGACTTCGAGCGGCGGGTGCTCGACAGGCTGGGGCTCCGAGCCGAGTCAGTGTCCACGCAGGTCGTCGCGCGCGACCGGCACGCAGAGCTGCTGCAGGCCATTGCGCTCGCCGGCGCGGGCCTCGAGCGGTTCGCCACCGAGATCCGCCATCTCCAGCGCACCGAGGTCCGCGAGGTGGAGGAGCCGTTCCGCGCCGGGCAGAAGGGATCCTCGGCGATGCCGCACAAGCGCAACCCGATCGTCTCTGAGCGGATCTGCGGGATCGCGCGCCTCCTCCGCGGCTACGCGCAGGCGGGCGTCGAGAACGTCGCGCTGTGGCACGAGCGCGACATCTCGCACTCGTCCGCCGAGCGCGTTGCGCTGCCGGACGCGACGATCCTGCTCGACTACGCGCAGCATCTCGCGGTCCGCGTGGTTCGGGGGATGACCGTCCACGCCGACCGCATGCGCGCGAACCTCGACGCCACGCACGGGGCGCTCTACTCGCAGCGCGCGCTGCTCGCGTTGGTCGAGCGCGACCGCTCCCGCGACGAGGCCTACCGCATCGTGCAGGCGGCGGCCCAGCGGGCCTGGGATACGGGCACCCCGTTCCGCGAGCTCCTCGCCGAGGCTGCGCCGGAGCTCGACCTCGACGCCGTCTTCGACCCGGAGGCCTTCGTCCGGCACGCGGGCGAGATCGTGGATCGGCTGGACGCGCTAGGGGACGAGTCGTCGCCGAAGCCGCGCGTCGAGACTGCCTGAGCCCGCGCCGGTCACCAGCAGGACGGCCATCGTCACCAGCTCCGCCGGGGCCAGCGTGAGGCTCACGATCTCCCCCTCCTTGATGCCTGAGACGACAATGGCGGACGGGTCCTTCATCGTGTTGAGCGTCACCCGGAAGGCGGTGGCGTCCTGGAGCGGCTTCACCCGCAGCTCCACCAGGTCGGCGGCGTTGTTCGCGTAGACCGGGTTGGTCGGATACGTGTACGTCCCGTTCGGAGCCGCGAACGTGTCCCCGGACGAGCGCGGGTCGTTCTGGTCCCGCTGCCCGCCGTTCGCGCCGTGGTCGTCGAAGAGGTAGTCCTGGTAGAGGAACTCGCCGCGGCGGTAGGCGCTCGCGCCCGAGATGAGGATCGGCGGCGCCCTCCACGCGGAGCTGTTCTCGAGCTGGGGGGCGGTGGCGGGCTTGGCGTAGAGGATGGCGGGCCCCGGCCGCGGGCCCGGGCCGGAGTAGAGCGACCCGGCGTGGACTGGACCCGCGGCCGCAAGCCCAGCGAGAACGAGAGCAGCCGCTGTCCCGAGTCGTAGCCTCCCCACCTCCCGGGACGGTACCGGAGCGCCTCGCTCAGCCGCGCACTTTGCGCGAACGCACCCGGCGGCCATCGCCTAGCCGACGGCCGCTCTTGTTAGCCTCGACTCGTGAGCGGCGCCGCCACGCTTGAAGGACACAAGCTCCTCGCCTCGGGCAAGGTCAGGGAGATCTACGACGAGGGCGAGCGGCTGCTCATGGTCGCCTCCGACCGGATCTCGACGTACGACGTGATCCACCCCACGCCGATCCCCGGCAAGGGTGCCGTCCTCACCGGGATCTCCGCGTTCTGGTTCGATCGGACGGGCCACATCTGCCCGAACCACGTCGTCTCGTACACCGACGTCCCGGACGAGGTTCGGGGCCGCGCGATGCTCGTCGAGCGGCTCGAGATGTTCCCGGTCGAGTGCGTCGTGCGCGGCTACATCACCGGCTCGGGCTGGAAGGACTACCAGGCCACCGGGGCGGTGTGCGGGATCGAGCTGCCGCAGGGGCTGCGCGAGTCCGACCGCCTTCCGGAGCCGATCTTCACCCCCGCCACGAAGGCCGAGATCGGCGACCACGACGAGAACGTGGACTTCGACCGCGCGGCCGAGATCCTCGGCGACCGGGCTGTGCTCGAGGAACTGCGCCGGCTATCGAT
>VAWV01000160.1 GCA_005883295.1 Actinomycetota bacterium | reverse complement strand
CGAACGTGGTGACCAACGCCAACGAGCTGTCGCGCTTCTTCGAGATCTTCCGGCGCGGCGGCGAGCTCGACGGGGTGCGGGTCATGGAGACGGAGACGATCCGGCGCGCGCTGACCGAGCAGTCGCACCTCGAGATCGACTTCTCGCTCGGGTTCCCCACGCGCTTCAGCTACGGCCTGATGCTCGGAGCCCAGGTGCTGAGCCTCTACGGGCTCGACACCCAGCACGCGTTCGGGCACCTCGGGCTGATCAACATCATGGGCTGGGCCATCGCCTCCGAGGTGCCGAAGGTGCCGAGCTCGGAGATGCTCATCACCCCGCCGTCGTAGCCGCCCTGAGCCGACCACCCAGCGACGCCGCCAGGTAAACGGCGCCCGCGACGCCCACGATCGCGGAGCTCGGCGGAAGCGTGGGCACCAGGTACGCGATCACGAGGCCGAGCCAGAGCGCCCCCACCGCCAGCGCGCCGGACAGCGCCAGGCCCTGGTAGGGATTCAGCGCGAGCCGGTGGGCGGCGCCGGCCGGTGCCGCGAACAGCCCGATCAGGAGCAGCGCGCCGACCGCCTGCGTGGCTTCGGCCGACGTGATCCCCACGAGGCACATGAAGCCGATCCCGAGCGCGGCGACCGGGATGCCGCGGGCCTCCGCAACCGCCGCGTCCAGCGAGGCGAGGAGCAAGGGCCTCGCGATCGCGATCAGGGCCATCGCCACGACTGCGGCGATCACCGCGGCGAGCCATGCCTGCTCCGCACTCAGGCCGAAGATCGAGCCGAACAGCACCCGCACGCCAGCGACCCCGTTGCTCCCGCTCCTGTTGGCCGTGACGATCGACAGGAAGAGCGCTCCGAGCCCCAGGATCCAGGCGAAGACGGTCCCCACGACAACGTCGTCCGCGCCGGCCCGACCCCCGAGCCCCCCGATCGCCGCCGCCACCGCGAGGGTCGCGATGAACAGCCCGATCCGCACGTCCACGCCCGCCGCGGCTGCCGCCAGCGCACCGGTGAACGCCACGTGGCTCAGCGCGTCGCCCGCGAACACCTGGCTCCGCAGAACCACGAAGTAGCCGAGGAGGCCGCACGCGAGGGCCACCGGCGTGCCGGCGAGCAGGGCCAGCCGCATGAACTCGTGGCCGAGCATCAGGCGAGCGCCACCCGGCGCAGCCGGCGGGCGGCCAGGGCGCGGCCGACCCGCGCGAGCACGTAGAGCGCGAACGACAGGCTCGTGATCCAGAAGCCGACCGGATAGGGCGAGTAGTAGGCGATCGCCAGGCCGGTCCAGGTCACGGCCAGGGCGATCCCGACGGCGATGGCGAGGCCGGCCGCCGGGCGCGCCGTGAGGACCTGGGCGGTGGCGGCCGGGGTCACCAGCAACGTGAACACGAGCAGGCTGCCCGTTATCTGCGCGGTGGCCGCCACCGCGAGGCCGAGCACCAGCAGGAAGGCGAGCCCGAGCGCGCGGACCGGCACGCCCGTCGCCGCGGCGACCTCGGCGTCGAGCGAGGCGAACAGGAGCGGCCGCGCCGCCAGGGCGATCAACCCGACCGTGGCCGCGGCCACGGCCGCAAGCGTGGTCACCTGACCGGCGTCGATCCCGAGGAAGGTGCCGAAGAGGATGCCGTCGAGCCCGTTCAGGACGGTGTGGTTGAGGGCGACGAATAGGAACCCGCACGCGAGCCCGACCGCCTGCACCGTTCCGATCACGGCGCTCTCGCTGCTGTGGCTGCGGCCACCGCGCACGGCTGGCGAGAGCACCAGCGCTCCCAGCGCGCACGCGGCGTAGTACCCCCACGCCACAGGGATGCCCGCGAGGGCGGCGCCCGCGGCCCCCGGGAACGCGATCACCGAGAGCGTGTGGCCGGCGAAGGTCTGGCGGCGGACCACCATGAACCATCCGACCACCGCCGCCATGACTGCGACGACGCCTCCCGCCTCCAGGGCGTTGACCATGAACTGGTAGTCGAACAGCTGCCCCAGGTCAGGCATGACGCTCGGTGTGCACGTGGGGCGCCTCGGGCTGGCCGACCACCACGAGCCGCCCGTCGGACGCGCGGAGGACCTCGATCGGCACGCCGTAGAGGCGCGACAGGGTCTGGCTCGAGATCACCTCCTCGGGGCGTCCGGCGGCCGCCGCCCCGCCGGCGAAGTACACGACGCGATCGAGGTACGGCTGGATCGGGTTCACGTCGTGAGCGACCAGGCGCACTGCAACGCGCTCGCTGCGGCAGATCCGCTGGAGAAGCGCGGCCACCGTGCTCTGGTTGGGCAGGTCGAGGCTGTCGAGCGGCTCATCCAGGATCAGCAGCCGCGGCCTTCGCACTAGGGCCGCCGCGATGAGCAAGCGCTGCTGCTCCCCGCCGGAGAGGTCGCCGATCGAGCGGTGCGCGTAGGAGCCCGCCCCGACCAGCTCGATCACCTCCCGCACACGCGCGCCTGCAGCGTGCGATCCGTTCACGCCCGGCAGCCAGGAGGGCAGCGGGACGCCCCAGCGCCCGCCGTCCAGCCCGAGCCTCACGAGGTCGGCGCCGCGCACGCGGGTGGAGGAGTCGAAGCCGTGCCGCTGCGGGAGGTAGCCGATGCGCTCGTTGTGGGCGCCGGGACGATCGCCGAGCACCTCCGCCCTTCCCGCCGCGAGCGGCAGCAGGCCGAGGATCGCCTTGAGGAGGGTGGATTTCCCGGCCCCGTTCGGTCCCAGGACCGACACGAACTCGCCCTCCCCCACCGTCAGCGACACGTCGCGCCAGATGCTGCGACCGCCTATGACGGCTTCGGCCCGCTCGAGCTGGACGGCGGCCGGCGTCATCGCCCTGTGGCCCTCGCGAGCGCTCGGCGCAGGGACTCGAGCTGGGCCACCTGCCAGGCCTGGAAGGTCGCGGACGCCGGAACCGGCGTCTCGGTGATCGTCGTTACCGGCACCCCCGCGCGCCGGGCGGCCGCATTCAGGCGCTGCACGTCCGGGGTGGTGTTCTGGCGGTTGTAGACCCACACCCTGATCGCGCGCGTGGAGATCTGGCGGTCGGTGGTGGCCTTGTCCGCTGCCGTCGGGTCGGTGCCGTCGCTGATCGCGGCGAGGAACCCGCTCGGCGTGATCAGCCGCAGGCCGAGGGCCTGCGCCATCGGGGCGAAGATGCTCTCCGACGCTCCGACGGCCGTGCCCGCGTAGCGCTGGCGGATCTGGACGATCAGGCCGTGGTACGCGCGGAGGCGGGCAGTCTCGAAGCTCCGCTCGCGGGCGGCGAAGTAGGGAGCGTGCTTGGGGTCGAGGCGGCTGTAGCCGGCGGTAACGGCTCCGATCGCCCGCTCCACGTCCGGCGGCGAGTACCAGCGGTGCGGGTTGCCGCCGCGCCTGACGCCCACGAGGTCCCCGATGGACAGAACCACGCGTCCGCTCGACGGGCTCGCTGCGAGCAGCTTCGACGCCCAGCCGTCGTAGCCCGCGCCGTTCACGATCACCATCCCCGCTCCCGCGAGCGCGCGTCCGTCGGCGGGCGTCGGTTCGTAGTCGTGAGGGTCGGTGGCGGGGTTCGAGACGATGCTGGTCACCCGCACCCGGTCGCCCCCGAGCTGACTCGCCAGACTGCCCCAGAAGCTCTCGGCGGCCACCACCTGGATGCGCCCGCCGGAGGCCACGCCTCCCGTGCCGACGCAGCCGGTCAGGAGCGTCACGACCAGCGCGGCGGCGCCCAGGCTCAGCGCGCGCATTCCGAGCAGAGACCGGTGAACAGCAGGCTGTGACCCGTGATCGAGAACCCGGTCTGCCGCTCGACCTGCGGCCGGGCGGCTTCCAGCAGGCACCCGGGAACGGCGGCGACGGCGCCGCACGACTCGCAGCGCACGTGCTCGTGGTGGCCGTGGGTCGGCTCGAAGCGCGCCTTCCCGTCCCCGAGCTCGACCCGCGAGACCGCGCCCTCGGTCTCGAGGAACGCGAGCGCCCTGAACACCGACGAGAAGTCCGCCGCGACCCCGCGCGCCGCGAGCTCCGCGGTGAGGTCGTCGATCGACCAGTCGTGGCGCGAGCTGTCGG